>NZ_JBICMK010000048.1:0-27035 GCF_043106315.1 Pseudomonas sp. FYR_5
CGCGCGACCGCCTTGGCGCATGTCTCGATATCGCGTCGTACAAACAAGGCGGTCGCGCGCGACTGGTGCAGGAGGGACTGGCCCGAAACAAACGTAGGAGCGGGTTTACCCGCGAAGCGCCGCGCGGGCGGCGCTCGATCTCACAGGCGCTGAAAATCTCCCGGCAAACACCTCAAAACTCCAACGCCGCCCCCTCGAAAATCCAGCAACGAAGACCCTGCAAATCCAGAACAAACTCTTAATACTCCTGCCCCCCCCCCAACCCCAACACCCGCGTTAACCTTCATTTAATCGACCCCAGCCAGCATGGCCCCATTCCCAGATCTGCCAAGGCGAAGACATGCGCGTTCTCCTGCTCTTCCTCACACTCCTACTGGCCGGCCCGTTGCAAGCCAACCCGTTCGATGTGAAACCAGACTTCCTGCCGGTTGACCAAGCCTTCGTGCTCACCCACGACCGCCAGGCCGACGGCCAGATGCGCCTGTACTTCCAGATCAAGCCGGGCTACTACCTGTACCAGAAGCGCCTGAAGTTCGATGGCCTGCCCACCGAGCAACACCCGCAACTGCCACCGGCACTCAACCATCACGACGAGTTCTTCGGCGACAGCGCGGTGTATCGCGACCAGCTTGAACTGCTATTGCCTGCCAACGCCCAGGGTCAGTTGCGCCTGGGCTGGCAGGGCTGCGCCGATGCCGGCCTGTGCTACCCGCCGCAAACCACCTCGATCGACTTGGGTGGCAGCGTAACGCCCGCCGCCGAGCAAGCCAGCGACCAGGCCCTGGCCAGCGGCCTTCAGCAAGGCCACCTGGCCTGGAGCCTGCTGGCGTTCTTCGGCCTTGGGCTGCTGCTGGCCTTCACCCCCTGCTCGCTGCCGATGCTGCCGATCCTTGCCGGGCTGGTGCTGGGCAATGGCGCCAGTGCCCGGCGCGGCTGGCTGCTGGCCGGGGTCTATGTGCTGAGCATGGCCCTGGTGTACGCCGGGCTCGGGGTGGTTGCTGCCCTGCTGGGTGCCAGCCTGCAGGCCTGGCTGCAGCAACCCTGGCTGCTGGGCAGCCTGGCGGGGCTGTTCGTGCTGCTGGCACTGCCGATGTTCGGCGCCTTCGAACTGCAACTGCCTGCCGCCCTGCGCGACCGCCTGGACCGCGCCGGGCAAGGTACCCGTGGCGGCAACCTGTATGGCGCGGCATTGCTCGGGGCGTTGTCCGGCCTGTTGCTCGGCCCGTGCATGACTGCGCCGTTGGCCGGTGCGCTGCTGTACATCGCGCAAAGCGGTGACGTACTGCAAGGCGCGCTGGTGCTGTTCAGCCTCGGCCTGGGCATGGGCGTGCCGCTGCTGTTGCTGGTAACCCTGGGCAACCGTTACCTGCCGCGCCCGGGTGCGTGGATGAACCGGGTCAAGGGTGTGTTCGGTTTCGTGTTCCTGGCCATGGCACTGTACACCGTGCGCAGCCTGCTGCCTGCTACCTTGCTGCTGGCACTGAGCGGCGCCTGGCTGATCGCCCTGGCCTGGGCCGCCTGGCCAGCCCTGCAGCGCCTGCCGGCGTTGCGTGCAGTGCCGTTGCTCGGCGCCCTGTGGGGCGGCCTGTTGCTGGTCGGTGCGGCAGCAGGCGGCGACGACCTCTGGCAGCCACTACGCCCGTTCGCCGGGGGTGGCAGCACAGCGGCCGCTGGCCAGCATGCCGAGGACAGCTTCGTCACCGTCAGCCGCCCCGAGGACCTGCAACGTGAGCTGGACGCGGCCAAAGCCCGCGGCCAGTGGGTGATGCTCGACTACTATGCCGACTGGTGCGTGTCGTGCAAAGTCATGGAAAAACAGGTGTTCGCCCGCAGCGACGTGCAGACCGGCCTGGCCGGCGTGCACCTGCTGCGCCTGGACGTGACCGCCGACAGCCCAGCCAGCAAAGCCCTGCTACAGCGCTACCAGGTACCCGGCCCGCCCAGCATCATCTGGATCGGCCCGGAAGGCGAAGAACGCCGCGCGCGGCGCATCACCGGTGAGGTGGATGCAGCAGCGTTCCAGCAACACTGGGTCCAGACCAGGAGCCAAGGCTGATGCTGACCGTAACACTCGGGCCACTGACCATGGCCCTCAACCACCTGCTGATGCTCACCGCCCTGGTGATCGCAAGCGTGGTCGGCTGGTGGGTCGCCCGACGTGGCGGCGAGAGCCCGGAATCGGCGCTGTTCAACCTGTTCCTGATCGGCCTGCTGTGTGCCCGCGCCGGCTTCGTACTGGCCTACTGGCCGATGTACCGGGACGACCCGCTGCAAATCATCGACATCCGTGACGGCGGCTTCCTGTTCTGGTCGGGCCTTGCGGGCATTGTGCTCGGAGCCCTGTGGCAGGGCTGGCGCCACCCCGGCCTGCGTCGCCCGCTAGGCTGGGCGCTGTTCAGCGGCGCACTGTTCTGGGGCCTGGCCAGCCTCGGCGGCCACCTGTACAGCAAAGGCACCGAGTTGCCCGAACTGAGCCTGCGCAACGCCGGCGGCCAGTCCGTGGCATTGCACAGCTACCGCGGCAAGCCGCTGGTCATCAATATCTGGGCCACCTGGTGTCCACCGTGTCGGCGTGAGATGCCCGTGCTGCAACAGGCACAAAGCGCTTACCCGCACGTGACCTTCCTGTTCGTCAACCAGGGCGAGACCCCGGAAAACGTCAGCACCTTCCTCGCCACCACCGGCCTGAGCCTGACCCACGTGCTGTTCGACGGCACCGGCCTGCTGGCCCAGCGTGTCGGCTCCATGGCCCTGCCCACCACCCTGTTCTACGACGCCAACGGGCGGCTGGTCGGCAGCCACCTGGGCGAACTGTCCCGGGCCAGCCTGCGCCACGCCCTGGAACCTTTCGACCGGGCCATTGCGCCCGCCCCTGCCGCACAAGGAAACTGACATGCGATTGACTGCACTGCTGCCCCTGTCCCTGGCCCTGCTGGCCGCCCCTGCCCTGCAGGCCGAAGAACTGCCCAAGGCGGTTCAGCAACTGCAAGCCAAGGGCGCCGTGATCAAGGGCAGCTTCGATGCGCCCAACGGCCTGCGCGGCTATGCCGCCGAGTACCAGAACAACGCCCTGGCCCTGTACCTGACCCCCGACGGCAAGCATGTACTGGTCGGCAGCCTGTTCGACGAACAGGGCAAAGACCTTAGCGCCGAACCGCTGCAAAAGCTGGTATACGCGCCGATGAGCAAGGAAATCTGGGCGAAAATGGAAAAAACCGCGTGGATCGCCGACGGCAAGGCCGATGCGCCGCGCAAGGTGTACCTGTTCAGCGACCCGAACTGCCCGTACTGCAACATGTTCTGGGAGCAGGCGCGGCCGTGGGTGGAGTCGGGCAAGGTGCAGTTGCGCCATATCATGGTCGGCATCATCCGTGAGGACAGCCCGGGCAAGTCGGCGGCGCTGCTGGCAGCGAAAGATCCGGCCAAGGCCCTGCAGCAGCATGAAAAGGCCGGCAAGGCCAGCACGCTGAAGGCACTCGAGCAGGTGCCAGAGGCTGTGCAACAGAAGCTGGCGGCGAACATGGCGTTGATGGAAGAGATGGGGTTGCAGGCGACCCCGGCCATTTTCTATCAGGATGAGCAAGGCAACCTGCAAAGCCAGCAAGGGGCACCACGGCCGGAGATGCTTGGGAAGATTCTGGGCAAGCGCTAGTGCATGTGGTGGGGCACAGATCGAGCGCTACGAAGCAGGTGACGCGGGGCATGGCACCGGCTACGCCGGTGTTCGCGGGTGAACCCGCTCCTACGGGGCTCGCGCTAACGGCTGGATTGTGATCGCAAGGCCTGCGCGGTCAAGTGTAGGAGCGGGTTTACCCGCGAAAGGGCCGGACCTGCTGGCCAATTTCCACCAGCCGTTCACCGTTGCCGCCGCCATTGTATTCGCGGGTAAACCCGCTCCTACGCTGATCGGGAGTGGACACACATTGGTGATTGGACGCAGGCCGTTCTTTCGCAAGCAGTAGATCTCCAGGCCCGGCAAATCTACCCCGCGCAGATTTAAATCTGCCACTCAACATACCCAGAAACAATTATTCGGCACGCCCCTTCGCTAAACATCGTCTGCTTGCTTCCCTTATTCAAATCCCACACACACGCACAACAAAGAACACTCGGACGTTCACGACAGAGTATTCGAGCATCAAAAACCGAAATTTCTCACACAATTAGAAGAAAAAATAAACCCCAAAAAACATTATCAGACTTAAGTAAGACCCTTCTGAAGAATTTTCCCACAAAAATAGCTTTAAACCAAACATTCCAATATCACTTCCAGCCACGCCACCCCCACCGAAAGATTGACTTGAAACAGCCGAACGCCTAAACCTCCATACCCGTACATTTCAGACACACCAAAAACCAGGAGGCACTCATGAAAAATCAATATGGCATTAACCTCGTGGCATTGGCTTCGACACTCACTGCAAAATCAAATAACACGCAACCATGACACCAAAATGGTCCACCCATGAACCCAAACCACTTTATCCGCAGCGCAAAAAAAATCACGAGTATCACAAGAGTCTTGACCACTGAGCACTTGAGGGAGCCCACATCGCTTCTCTGGTCAGCGCTGGCCCCTTGCATACTCTTCATCATCACCCAGCCAACGCATGCAGCCTCGACCTATACCGCTTCAGCCGCCTGGTTCTACTCATACATCTCTGCCACCCTCGCGTTCTTTGGATTCAGCTTCTACCTTATCGGCAGAAGGGAAAGTGGCTTCACGCGGTCCTTCATCTACCAACACGGTGCAATCAAGCTATTCCTGACGGCCCATACACTCAGCTATTTATTATTGAGCTCACTTTACGCCACACTATTCTACCTCTTGACCAAACCCTTACGAGGTCACTACTCACTTCCTGAATACCTCTATCTGATGGCATGCTTTTACACCAGCTACCTCATGTTCACCTGTATCGGCCTGGGGATCGCTGCGCTGCCGATAAAATTCAGCACAGCCAGCACACTTTTCTCACTCATGTCATTTCTCATGCTGGTCTCCGGATACACCGGTGCCACGCTGGGGCACGATGCTTCGCATACGCTAACGCTGATCAACCCGCTCTTTCTAAGCGCGCAGATCTTCCATGGCGAAATGCCCCTTCTCAACAGTTTCCTGATTGCTCTTTCGGCCTCTGCGGCCTCGACATACCTGACTGGAAGGTATTTCAGAATTCAACCCATATGGAGCCGATACTGATGGACATTTTAACTATAAACAACCTTCACTTCGGATACAGCGGAGACCCGCTACTGAACGACATTGAACTCACTATAAAAGCGGGGGAACTGGTCGGTATTCTGGGCAACAACGGAGCCGGAAAGACAACCCTTTTCGACCTCATCTGTAAAATAAAGAAGCCGACAAAGGGTGCTATTTCCAATTTATCCAGGCGCCAGGCCTATTTGACGCAAATCCTTACACCGCCCCCATTGCTCCGCATGAACGAAGCGGGCAAGCTTATCACCAGCCTGACCCCCAACGTTTCCCCAGATCACACAGAGATTCTCTCGAAACTAGCCAAATGGTCCCCGCCACTGTCCAGGCGATATGCGGACATCGCCAAGAAAAAAGCCGCCAATTGCAGCTACGGTGAAATTCGCAGCTATTTCACGCTGACCTTGCTACTTTTAAACAGTGACTTGATCATTCTTGACGAGCCAACGGCTGGCGTAGACCCTGAATTTCGACACTATATATGGCTCGGTATTAAAAGCGCGTGCGCGGAAGGTGCGAGCGTGCTGATATCTTCTCATTACACAGAGGAAATCACGAAAAACTGCCAGCGCTTTTATATGCTCGCAAACAAACGACTGGAAGCGTTTGACAGTGGTGGACAGTTCATGGAACGCCACCACGCCAAATCGCTGGATGAAGCCTTTATCAATGCTTCGGTCTAGGTACCGTGGCCGTTGAAAGGGGCGCCAAGCGCCCCTGCCCATCACAGCCCCTCCAGCTCCGCCATCAGGTCACTGAGCCGATCGACCTTGTCATCATCCAGCGCACTGCCCTGCAGCCCCTGTACATACTCGGCCAACGCCTCCACCGTGCTGCACTCGAACATCGCCCGCAGCGGCACGTTCAGCTGTAGCTGCTTCTGCACCCGCGAAGCGATCTGCGTGGCCAACAGCGAATGCCCGCCCAGCTCGAAGAAGTTGTCGTGCACCCCCACCCGCTCGGCTTTGAGCACATCGGCCCAGATACCCGCCAACACGTCCTCCAATTCGTTGCGTGGCGCCTGATAGGCCTGACTGTATTGGCCGCCGATGTCGATGGCTGGCAGGGCCTTGCGGTCGAGCTTGCCGTTGGCGTTGTGCGGCAAGCTGTCGAACCAGCCCCAATGCAACGGCACCATGTACTCCGGCAACTCGGCACGCAGTCGTTGCTTGACCTGCTCCAGCAACGCGGCATCGGCACTGACGCCCTGGTGCGCCACCAGGTAGCCAACCAGATGCTTGCCGTTCACGCCCTCCTGCACCGCCACGGCAGCATCGCGAATTTCCGCCTGCTCATGCAGCCGGGCCTCGATCTCGCCCAGCTCGATGCGATAGCCGCGAATCTTCACCTGATGGTCGATGCGCCCGACGTACTCCAGCACACCGTCCGGGCGTTGCCGCGCCAGGTCGCCAGTGCGGTACAGGCGTTCGCCCGGCGCCCCGTAAGGGTGAGGGATGAACGCCAGTGCCGTGCGCACCGGGTCACCGACGTAGCCACGGCCTACACCCGTACCAGCCACGCACAACTCGCCCACCGCACCCAGCGGCACCAGTGCCTGGTCCTCGCCGAACAGGTACAGGCGGTTGTTATCGGTTGGCGTGCCGATGGGCAGGTAGCTGCCTTGGGTCGAGGCTGCATCGACGCGGAAGAACGCCACGTCATCCGAGCACTCCGCCGGCCCATAGGCATTGACCAGGCCGATCTGCGGGTAGCGCTGCAGCCACTGCGCCGCCAGCTCCGGTGGCATGGCCTCGCCGGTCGGCAGCATCCAGCGCAGGCCGTCGAGGGCCTGGTGGTCGCTGGCCAGCATGCCCTGGATCAGCGACGGCACGCTCTCCAGCACGGTGATGCCGGTAGTTTGCACATGCGCCAGCAGGCCCTGCGGGTCATGGGCGATGGCGTTAGGCACGATCTCTACCTTGGCGCCGAACAGCGGCGCAGCCAGGAACTGCCAGACCGAGATGTCGAAGCTTTGCGAGGCGGTCTGGGCAATCACGTCCTGCTCGCTCAGGGCCAGGTACGGCACCTTGCTCAGCTGGTTGTTGAGCATGCCACGCTGCTCGACCATCACCCCTTTCGGCAGGCCGGTCGAGCCTGAGGTGTAGATCACGTAGGCGAGGTTGTCCGGGCCACTGTGGATACCCGGATTGTGGCTTGCGATCGGGTTGGCCTGGATGTCTTCCCAGACCAGCAGTCGCGGCCGCAGCGCAGTCTCCAGCTCACCGAGCAACTGCCGCCCCTGCTCGGCGCAGGCCGCGCTGCACACCAGCACTGGCGTACGGCTGAGCTGGATGATGCTTTGCAGGCGCGCCGCCGGCAGGCCCGGGTCCAGCGGCAGGTAGCCGGCCCCGGCCTTGAAGCTGCCGACAATCATGCCCAGCAGCGGCAACCCACGCTCGGCAAGCAGTGCCACTGGCTGGTCCACGCAGACCCCGGCAGCCACCAGCGCATGCCCCAGGCGGTTGGCCGCCAGGTTCAGCCCGGCGTAATCGTAGGACGCCTCCAGGCAGCAGGCCACGGTACGCTGCGGATGCGCCACGACCTGCGCTTCGAACTGCGCGATGTAGCTTTGTTCCAGCGGATAAACCCGCTCGGTCCGGTTGCAGTCCTCCAGCAGGAAGCCTTGCTCTTGGGCGCTCAGCAACGGTAGCTCGCTCACCGCCCCTTCAAAACCTTGTACCAGCGCCAGCAGCAGGCGCTTGAATTCGGCCAGCAGACGCTCGACGGTCGGGTAGTCGAAGTAACGCTGGTCGAACGACAGGTGCAGGCCCAGGTCATCACCCGGGTAACACACCGCCGTCAGCGGGAAGTTGGTGTGGGTACGGCCCGAGTCGGAGCTGGCGTTCAGGTGCTGGGCGTGATCGAGCACGGCGGTTTCAACCGGCGCATTCTCGAACACGAACAGGCTGTCGAACAGCGGCTGGCCCTTGGGCAATTCGCTGCACGCCTGGATCGCCACCAGCGGCAGGTATTCGTACTCGCGCAGTTCCATGTTGCTTTGCAGCAGGCCCTGCAGCCACTGGCGTACGCTGCAACGCTCACCAGCGATGGGCAACTGCACGCGCAGGGCCACGCTGTTGATGAACAGGCCGACGGTGCGTTGCATCTGCGGCATGCTCACCGGGCGACCGGCCACGGTCACGCCAAAGGCCACATCGCGGTCGCCGCTGTGACGCGCCAACACCAGGGCCCAGGCCGCCTGGGCGAAGGTGTTGACGGTGAGCTGATGAGCCTGGGCCAGTTCGCGCAGACGCACACCATCACTCACCTCCAGGCGGGTGTAGCAGTCGCCGACGACCATGCCGCTACCGGCGTGATCATGGCGCAGCGGGCGGTCGCTAGGGATGGCTGTAGCACGTTCGAAGCCGGCCAGGTTGGCCTGCCACCAGGCGCGTGCTTCGTCCAGGCCCTGGCGTTGCAGCCAACCGATGTAATCGCGGTAACGCGGCGGCACCGGCAGTTGGGCCTGACGGCCTTCGCCAAGGGCCTGGTAGACCTCGAAGAAATCGTTCATCAACAGCGAGCGGCACCAGGCATCGATAAGGATGTGGTGGTTGCTCATCATGAACCAGTAGCGTTCATCGGCCACGCGCACCAGGCGCAGGTGGAACGGTGCCTCGCTGAGCAGGGCAAAGCCGGCCTCGCGCTCCTGCTTGTGCAGAGCCTGCAGGCGCTGCTCCTGGGCATCCTCAGCCAGGCCGCGCCAGTCCTGGTAGTCCACCGCCAGGTTGCCTGGCTTGTGGATGATCTGCAGCATCGCCTCGCCGCTGTTCCAACTGAACGAGGCGCGCAACGCTTCGTGGCGCGCCACCACCGCCTGCCAGGCCTGGGCGAAACGCTCGGGGTCTAGCGCGCTGTTGATGCGGTAGCGGTCCTGCATGTAGTAAAGGCCGGTGCCCGGCTCCAGCAGGGTGTGCAGCAGCATGCCTTCCTGCATCGGCGTCAGCGGGTAAACGTCCTCGATCTGCGCGGCCGGTACCGGCAATGCGTCGATCTGCTCCTGAGTCAGGTGCGCCAGCGGGAAGTCCGATGGGGTGAAGCTGCCATTGCCATCGGCCAGGCAATGCGCGACCAGCGCCAGCAGCTCCTGACGATAGGCCTCGGCCAGACCCGCGATGGTCTGCTGGTCGTAGCGCTCGGCGCTGAAGGTCCAGCGCAGTTGCAGAGCACCGCCATACACCTGGCCATCGACGCTCAACCAGTTGGGCAACGGCGCATCGAGGTCATGCGCCAACCCGGCCGGTGCCTCCAGGGGCTGGAACAAGGCCGCACTATCGAACTGCTGGTCGAACTGGCCCAGGTAGTTGAAGGTGATGCGCGCCTGCGGCAAGGCCGCCATCTGCTCGCGCCCGGCGGCATCCGCCAGGTAGCGCAGTACGCCGTAGCCCAGGCCCTTGTGCGGCACCTGGCGCAGTTGTTCCTTGATGCGCTTGATCGAACCGGCCCGCGCCGCGTCGTCTTCACCTGGCAGCGGACGCAGGCTCAGTGGGTAGGCATTGGTGAACCAGCCGACGCTGCGGGTCAGGTCCATGTCTTCGAACAGCCCGTCACGGCCATGGCCTTCGAGCTGCACCAGCACTTCTTCATCGCCGCTCCAGCGGCACAAGGCCCGCGCCAGTGCAGTCAACAGCAGGTCGTTGACCTGGGTGTGGTAAGCCGCCGGGGCTTGTTGCAACAGTTGTCGGGTCTGCTCCACGTCCAGGCCGATAGCCAGGGTCTGGGCGTGGCGGTGCAAATTGCTGCCCTGCGGGTGATCGCATGGCAGTTCGCGGCGCACGCTACCCAGTTGGCCTTGCCACCAGGTCAGTTCGTCACGCAGCGAATCGCTGCCAGCGTAGCTGGCCAGGCGCGCGGCCCAGTCGCCGACGACGTGGGTCTTGGCCGGCAGAGGCTGGCCACGGTACAGCGCCTGCAGGTCTTCCAGCAGCACCCGCCAGGACACACCATCGACCACCAGGTGATGGATCGCCAGCAGCAACCGCTGGGTGCCCTGCCCGTCACGCACCAGCAAGGCGCGCAGCAGCGGCCCTTGTTGCAGGTCCAGGCTGCGCTGCACGTCGGTGTAGAGCGCCTGACAATCATTGAAATCGGCTACTGTGGCGCTCCACAGCAGTTGCTCGGCGCCAGGCCGCACGTACTGGGCCTGCCAGCGGCCCTGGGCGTCGCTGAAGCGCAGGCGCAGGCTGTCATGGTGCTGCACCAGCGCAGCCAATGCCTGTGCAAGGGTGGCCTCAACCAAGGGTTGGCGCACCTCCAGCAGCACGGCCTGGTTCCAGTGTTGCGGCTGTGGCACGTCACTGTCGAAGAACCAGTGCTGGATCGGCGTCAGCCCGGCCTGGCCCTGGCGCAGTCCCTGCTCCACCGTGCTCACGGCTTCGCTGAGCTGAACCACAGCTGCCAGGGTCTGGATGGTCTGATGCTGGAACAGGTCGCGCGGGGTGAATTGCAAGCCGGCCTGCCGGGCGCGGCTGACCACCTGAATCGACAGGATCGAGTCGCCGCCCAGTTCGAAGAAGTTGTCCTGCACCCCGACCTGGGCAACGTTCAGCACGTCGCGCCAGATCTGCGCCAGTTGCGCTTCCACCTCATTACCCGGGGCCTGGTACTGCTGGCGCGCCTGCTCCAGGTCGGGCAGTGGCAAGGCACGGCGGTCGAGCTTGCCGTTCCCCATCAACGGCAGGCTTTCGAGCAGAACCAAGTGTGCGGGCACCATGTAGTCCGGCAGGTGCTGGCGGGCATTGGCCTTCACCGCTTCGCGCAGCAGGCTTTGCGTATCGCAGTCGGCAGGGGCCTGCTTGCACACCAGGTAACCCACCAGTTGCTTGCCACCCGGCAGATCAAGGGCCAGCACCACGGCTTCTTCGACATCGGCATGCGCTTGCAGGCGGCTCTCGATTTCGCCCAGCTCGATGCGGAAGCCGCGGATCTTCACCTGCTGGTCGGCACGGCCGACATACTCCACCAGGCCATCGGTACCCAGGCGTACCAGGTCGCCGGTACGGTACAGGCGCCCGCCTTCGGCACTGAACGGGTCGGCGACAAAGCGCTCGGCAGTGAGGCCTGGCCGGTCGTGGTAACCCTGGGCCAGGCCGGCGCCGCCGACATACAGTTCGCCAATGCCGCCTTGCGGCAACAAGGCCAGATCCTCGTCGAGGATGTAGGCCGTACGGCTACCGATGACGCGGCCGATCGGTACGCTGCCAAGGTCTGCTGGCAAGGCCTCTGGGGCCAGGCACGCCAGCGGCATAACCACGGTTTCGGTCGGGCCGTACGCATTGAAGAACTGCTGCGGCGCAAAGGCCTGGCGGATACGCTGCAGGTGCTCGCCGGTCAGCGCTTCGCCGCCGGTGATCACCAGGCGCACCGGCAACTGTTCGCCCCGCCCACCCAGGTACTGGGCCAGTTGGCTGCCGTAGCTAGGGGTGAAACCGAGGATGCTCACCTGCTGCTCACGCACCAGTTGGCAGATTTCCTCGGCGCCCCACTGCCCTTGGGCACGCAGCACCACACGGGCGCCACACAGCAGCGGCGCCCACAGGCGCTCGCTGGCGGCATCGAAGTTGATCGAATAGAAATGCAGTTCGCAGTCATCGCTGCGCATGCCGAACACGGCGATCACCGCCTGGCAATGCATGGCGAATTCGCCATGGCTGACCACCACACCTTTGGGCTTGCCGGTGGAGCCGGAGGTATAGATCAGGTAGGCCTGGTGCTGCGGCAGGTTGAGGTTGTCCAGCGGCGCGTCGCTGTACGCCGACAGGCTGGCAGCGTCGTCTTCCAGGCTCCAGCGCGCCACGCCTTCGGGCAGCTCGCCGAGGGTTTGCAGCAACGCGCGCTGGCTTAGCAGCAGGCCGATGCGGCTGTCTTCGATCATGTAGCGCAGGCGGTCGAGCGGGTACTCGGGGTCGAGCGGTACATAGGCGCCACCGGCCTTGAGGATGGCCAACAGGCCGACGACCATTTCCAGCGAGCGCTCCAGGGCCAGGCCCACGCGCACCTGCGGGCCGACACCACGCTCGCGCAGGGCGCGGGCCAGGCGGTTGGCCTGTTGGTCGAGTTCGGCGTAGGTCATGTGCTGGCCGGCAAAGGTCAACGCGCCAGCCTGTGGCGCGCGCGCGGCCTGAGCGGCGAACAGGCCGTGCAAGGTCTGGTCGAGGTCGAAATCGTGCTCGCCCTGCAACTGGCCCACCAGCACCTGCTGCTCGGCGCTGCTCAGCATCGGCAGTTCGCACAGGCGCTGTTGCGGGTTGTCCAGCAGGCCGACCAGCAGTTGCTGCCAATGCTCGGCCATGCGCGCGATGCGCGGCTCGTCGAACAGGTCACGGCTGTAGGTCAGGCAGCAACCCAGGCGACCGTCGAGGTCGGTCACCTCCAGGTACAGGTCGAACTTGGTGGCGCTGGCGTCATTGACCAGGTAATCCACCTGCATGCCGGCAAGCTGGCGGCTTTGCTGGAAGGCCCAGCGCTGCACGTTGCACATCACCTGGAACAGTGGGTTGTAGGCGCTGCTGCGCGGCGGCTGCAAGGCCTCCACCAACTGGTCGAACGGCAGGTCCTGGTGCGACTGGCCTTCGATGGCGGCCTGACGCATCTGCTCCAACAACTGAGCGGCGGTCATCTGGCCGTCCAGCTCGCAGCGCAGCACCTGGGTGTTGAGGAAGGCGCCGATCAGCCCTTCGCTTTCCGGACGGATGCGGTTGGCCACCGGCGCGCCGATACGCAGGTCGCGCTGGCCACTGTAGCGGTGCAGCAAGGCGGCAAGGGTGGCGGTCATGGTCATGAACAGGGTCAGGCCGCGCTGGCTGTTGAAGGCATGCACGCGGGCGACCAGGGCCGGGTCGAGGTCGAAGCGGTACAGCTCGCCACGGTGGCTTTGCACAGCCGGCCGCGGGCGGTCGGCGGGCAAGGCCAATACCGGGTGTTCATCGCCCAGGCGAGCCTTCCAGTAGGCCAACTGGCGCGCGCCCTCGCCGCTTTCCAGCCATTGCCGTTGCCACACGCTGTAGTCCAGGTACTGCACCGGCAGCGGCGCCAGTGGCGACTCGCGGTCATCGACAAAGGCTTCGTACAGCTCGCCCAGCTCGCGGGCGAAGATGTCCATGGCCCAGCCTTCGGTGACGATGTGGTGCAGCGTCAGCACGAAGCAGTGCTCGCGCTCGTCGGCCTTGACCAGACAGGCGCGCAGCAGCGGCCCCCGCTCCAGGTCGAAGGGCTGGTGCGCCTGGTCGTCGGCCAGTTGTTGCAAACGTTGCTGGCGGGCATCGTCTGACAAAGCGCTGAAGTCTTGCCAGTCCAGATGCAGACCGCTGTCTTCGGCCACGCACTGGTACGGCACGCCGTCGATGCTGGGGAACGTGGTGCGCAAGGTTTCGTGACGCACGATCAGCGCCTGCAGCGCACGCTCGAAGGCGTCCACGTGCAGGGTGCCGCGCAGGCGTGCCATGCCGCCGACGTTGTACGCCGGGCTGTCAGGCTCCATTTGCCAGAGGAACCACATGCGCTGCTGCGAGTACGACAGCGGCACGGCCTGGCGGCGGTCGACGCGGGCGATTTCGCCTTGCAGGTTGCGCTCGCCGACCGCGCGCAAGCGCGCGATCTCGGCACAGAAGGCGCCCAGTTCGCTGGCTTCGAACAGGGTCTTGAGCGGCAGCTCGACATCGCAGGCCTGGCGGCTGCGCGAGACAATCTGGGTGGCCAACAGCGAGTGGCCACCCAGGGCGAAGAAGTCGTCCTGCAGGCCGATGCGCGGCAGGTTCAGCACTTCACGCCAGATCGCAGCGACCTGTTGCTGCAACTCGGTTTGTGGTTCGACATGCTCACGCTGCTGCCACACCGGAGCCGGCAGCGCCTTGCGGTCGACCTTGCCGCTGGGGCCCAGCGGCATCTGTGCCAGCGGGATGAGCTGTGCCGGCACCATGTACGCTGGCAACTGGGCAGCCAGCACAGCCAACAGCTCGGCGGGCTGGGCGCTGCCACAGTAGTAGCCCACCAGTTGCGCACCGACAGCATCCTTGTGAATCAATACCAGCGCCTGTTCGACACCCGCCTGCGCCAGCAGGCAGGCCTGGACTTCCTCGGGTTCGACGCGGAAGCCACGCACCTTTACCTGCTGGTCGAGGCGGCCAAGGTATTCCAGTGCCTCCATCTGCACCTGCCAACGGGCACCATCGCCACTGCGGTACAGACGCTGACCATTACCGTCGGCCTGGGGTACGAAGCGCTCGGCAGTGAGGCCGGGGCGGCCCAGGTAACCACGGGCCAACCCCGCGCCACCGAGGTACAGCTCGCCCGGCACCCCGGGGATAGTCAGTTCCAGCTCATCGTCCAGCACGCGGCACAGCACATTGCCCAGCGGCCGGCCGATGGGCGAGCGCTCGCCGTCCGCTGCCTGGCAGTGCCAGTGGGTGACGTTGATGGCGGTTTCGGTCGGGCCGTAACGGTTGTGCAACTGCACCTGCGGCAGCACTTGCAGCACGCGGTCTCGTAGCGTGGCGGACAACGCTTCGCCACCCGAGAACACCCGGCGCAGGCTGGTGCAGGCACCCGCCTGCGGCTCCTGGACGAACACCTGCAACAGCGGCGGCACGAAGTGCAGCGTGGTCACCCCATGGGCCTGGACCATGGCAGCGATACGCTGCGGGTCGCGGTGTTCACCAGGGCCGGCGAGCACCAGCTTGCAGCCGGTGACCAGCGGCCAAAAGCATTCCCACACCGATACGTCGAAGCTGATCGGTGCCTTCTGCATCAGCACGTCGCTGTCATTCAGCGCATAGGTCGTCTGCATCCACTGCAGGCGATCGGCCAGGGCCGCGTGAGTGTTGCCCACGCCCTTGGGTTGGCCGGTCGAGCCGGAGGTGTAAATCACGTAGGCCAGGTTGTCACCGTGCAGGTGCAGACCGGGAGCGTGGCTGGGCCAGCTGTCCAGGTGCAACTGGTCGAGGGCAATGGCACTGACACCGTCGACCTGCGGCAGCTTGCCCAGCAGGCTGCTGTGGCTCAGTAGCAAACGGGCGTCGCAGTCGGCCAGCATGTAGGCCAGCCGTTCGGCCGGGTAATCGACATCCAGCGGCACGTAGGCACCGCCAGCCTTGAGAATGGCTAGCAGGCCGACCAGCAATTGCGGCGAGCGCTCGATGGCAATGGCCACACAGGTATCGGGGCCGACGCCTTTGTCACGCAGGTAGTGGGCCAGGCGGTTGGCTTGCTGGTGCAGCCCGGCGTAATCCAGGCTGCCCCCGTCCCAAACCAGGGCGGTGCGTTGCGGCGTCAGGCGTGCCTGCTCATTGAGTTGCTCGACCAACAGGTGCTGCGCTGCGGCGGCCGGTGCCTGGCCCCAACCCAGCAGTTGCGCACGGCCGGGCTCATCCAGCAATTGCACGTCGCCCAGCGCCTGCTCCGGCGCGGCACACACCTGTTCCAGCAGCGCCAACAGATGATGGGCCAGACGTTCGACGGTGCTGGCTTCGAACAGCTCCGCGGCGTAGTCGACGGCCAGGCTCAGGCGGCCCAGATGGTCCTCCTCACTGTGCAACTGCAAGTCGAACTTGGCTTCGCGGCTGTGCCACGCCAGCTCTTCGGCCAACAGCCCCGGCAGACGCCGCAGGGCTGACAGGTCGCGTTGCTGGTGGTTGAACATGACCTGGAACAGGCCTTGCTCTCGGGCCTCTGGCAAGGCTTCGACCAACTGCTCGAATGGCAGGTCCTGGTTGGCCTGGGCTTCCAGGGTGGCCTGACGGACCTGGGCCAGCAACTGCGCGAACGGCAGGCGGCCATCGAGCTGCGCGCGCAACACCTGGGTGTTGATGAAGAAGCCGACCAGGCCCTGGGCTTCCAGTCGCGGGCGGTTGGCGTTGGGCACACCGACGCGGATATCGGCCTGGCCGCTGTAGCGGTGCAGCAGCGCCTGCCAACCTGCCAGCAGGACCATGAACAGGCTGGCGTGCTGCTCGCGGGCCAGGCCCTTGAGCGCTTCGGTAAGCCTGGCCGGCACCTTTAGGCTGAAACGGGCGGCGCGATGGTCGCGCTGGCTGGCACGTGGATGATCGGTACACAGGTCGAGCACCGGCAGTTCATCGCCCAGGCGCGCCTGCCAATATCGCAACTGCCGCTCGGCTTCGCCTTCGGCCAGCCATTGCCGCTGCCAACTGCCGTAGTCGGCGTAACCCAGGGGTAGCGGCGCCAGGTTGGCCTCCAGGCCTTGGCAGCGAGCGGCGTACAGCTTGGCGAATTCTTCGAGCAGGATGTTCAGCGACCAGCCGTCGGCAACGATGTGGTGCAGGGTCACCCACAGCTGATGCTCTTCGTCGCCCAGGCGCACCAGGGTTACCCGCAGCAGCGGGCCCTGGGTGAGGTCGAACGGCTGGCGGGCCTCGGTTTCACGCTGCGCGGCAACCTGCTCGGGCGAGTGCTTTTCAAGGTCCAGGCGGTGCAGGCTGAACGGCTGTTGCGGCAGGATACGCTGCAGCGCCTGGCCATCCTCTTCGCTGAACACGGTACGCAGCGATTCATGGCGCGCCACCAGTGCCTGGAAGGCCACTTTTAGGGCATCGACATCCAGCTCGCCGCGCAGGTGCAAGCCGGCGGGAATGTTGTAGGCCGCTGATTGCGGTTCCAGCAGCCACAGCAGCCACAAGCGGTTTTGCGCCAGCGACTGGGGCAACGCCTGGGCGCGCTCCAGCGTGGTGATGGCCACGGTGCCTGCGGCGCCATCGGCGATGATCTGTGCCACGGCCTTGCTGTAGTCGGCCAGTACCGGCGCCTCGAACAGCGTGCGCAGGCTCAGGTCGATACCCAACTCATCGGCCAGGCGCGCTGTGACCTGGGTGGCGTCGATGGAGTTACCGCCCAGCAACAGGAAGTGGTCGTCCGCGGCCACCGCCTCTACCTCGAGGATGTCGCGCCACACAGCGCCGATGCGTGCTTGCAGCTCATCACCAGCGGTTGCACCGGCACCGGCTTCGCTTGCCTCAGGGAAACGGGCATAGCAGTCCAGGCTGCCATCGTCCATGCGCAGGCGGCAGGCAGAGCGCTGCAACTTGCCGCTGGAGGTCTTCGGCAGCGCGCCGGGGTTCAGCAGCAGGACCACGGCGGGGGCCTGTCGGCAGGCGTCGGCGACGACCTGGCGCAGGGTCTTGATCAGGTCCTGGGGCTTGATTGCCTTTTGCACGTTGCGGCTGATCTCCACCGCGACACCGATGCCCTCCTCGCCTTGGTGCTCGACGGCGAACACCGCCACCCGGCCTTTACGCAGCACCTGAACTTCGCGCTCGAGGTTTTTTTCCAGGTCTTGTGGGTACAGGTTTTGCCCACGCACGATCAGCATGTCCTTCAGACGCCCGGTGACGAATACCTCGCCGTCACGCATGAAGCCCAGGTCGCCGGTGCGCAGCCAGGTCTGGCCGTCCATTTCGACAAAGGTGCGAGCGCTGGCTTCGGGGTTGCGCCAGTAACCCAATGCGATGCTCGGGCCGCCGGCCCAGATCTCGCCAACCTGGTTGTCATCCAGCACTTGCAGGCGTTGTGGTTCGACGATACGTACGGCATGCCCCGGCTGTGGGTAGCCGCAGCTCATCAGCACACTGCCCTTGCCCGGCTCGGCACGGTTGGCAGCGAAGGCTGCGGCGTCCAACTCCAGCGCGGCGATACCTTGGCCACGACGGCTGCCGCTGACGAACAGGGTGGCTTCGGCCAGGCCATAACTGGCGAAGAAACTCTGCGGATCGAAGCCGCAGGCCTGGAACTTGTCGGCGAAGGTGGCCAGGCTGTCCTGGCGGATAGGCTCGGAACCGGAATAGGCCACGCGCCAGCGGCTCAGGTCGAGCCCGGCCTGCGAAGCCTCGCTCACCCGTTCGCTGCACAAGCGGTAGGCGAAGTCGGGCCCGCCGCTGATGGTGCCACCGTAGTCGCTGATGGCCTGCAACCAGCGCAGCGGCCGGGCCAGGAAGTAGCCCGGCGACATCAGCACGCAGGGCACGCCACTGAAAATCGGCTGCAGCAGGCCGCCGATCAGACCCATATCGTGATAAAGCGGCAGCCAGCTGACGATCACGTCGTCGGGGTTGAGGTCGATGCCAAAGCCTTGGCGGATCAGTTGCTCGTTGGCCACCAGGTTGCCATGACTGACCTGCACGCCCTTGGGCAGCGCAGTGGAACCGGAGGTGTACTGCAGGAAGGCGATGTCATCGCCCTTGAGTACGGGCTCACGCCAGTTCGCCGCCAGGGCCGGGTCCAAGCCATCCACTGCCAGCAGTTGGGGGGCATTGTCCGCCGCCAGGGCTTCCAGGCCCTGCAGGCTGTCGTGCAGCGCCGCCACGGTCAGCAGCAGGCGCGGCTCGGCGTCGTCGATGATCGACAGCAAACGCTCCTGGTGGTGCTGGCGCGCCGACTCCGGTGGGTAAGCCGGCACCGCGATGACCCCGGCATACAGGCAGCCGAAGAACGCCGCCACATAGTCCGGCCCGCTGGGAAACAACAGCACTGCACGATCGCCGAAGCGGGTACGAGCCTGCAAGGCGGCGGCGATGGTGCGCGCGCGCTGGTCGAGGTCCCGGTAGCTCAGCACGGCCTGCTCGCCGGGCGCGTCGGCCAGAAAGCGCAAGGCAATGCTGTCCGGGGTCTGCGAGGCGCGTTGCGCCAGGGCCTGGACCAGCGTGTGCGGGAGTTCGAAGGCGTCCGTCATGGGGTGTTCCTGCCAGTGTCTGGTTAGGTCCGACAGCTGCTCCACCAACATGGGCGGGCAACGTATGCGACCGGGGATGTACACAGGGGAACGGATGGGCGGGGAGAGAAATTAGCGGGGGAGATTAGGCTTCAAGGGTTGATAAGGCATATCCCCCAAAGCCAACCGCGCCTTAGAACTGAAACAGGTCGATATTAATTACATTTCGCATTTGACAATTATTATCATCTTACATAGCTTGTCGCACGTCTTAGGAAGCTTCCCAACCTTGGGCGCCTCCTTTCCCCTCTGTGACAAGGTGATTTCCATGGCGGAACAACTATCCACAAGTAAGTGCGATTCACCATTACTGCAGGCCTTCGTCGACAACCGCAGCATCCTGGTCAAGATCGCCGCCCGCATCACAGGCTGCCGTTCGCGCGCTGAGGACGTGGTACAGGATGCCTTTTTCCGGCTCAGCACCGCCCCGCAGATCACCTCATCGTTCAAGGCCCAGCTGAGCTACCTGTTCCAGATCGTGCGCAACCTGGCGATCGACCACTATCGCAAGCAGGCGATGGAGCTGAAGTACTCCGGTAGTGAGGAGGAAGGCATGAACGTGGTGGTGCAGAACGCCTCGCCCGAAGCCACCCACATCAACCGCGCCGCGCTGAACGACATCGCGGAGGCCTTGAACGAACTGCCGCCGCGCACCCGCTATGCTTTCGAGATGTACCGCCTTAATGGCGTGCCGCAGAAGGACATTGCCAAGGAACTGGGCGTATCGCCGACCTTGGTCAACTTCATGATCCGCGATGCGTTGGTGCATTGCCGCAAGACGGCCAGTCGGCAGGCCTGAAGATAGCTGCAAGCAAAAGCGAGAGCGAACCTGGATCGCTCTCGCTTTTGCTTGCAGCGCTAGTGTGGTGTTTTGCAAATACGGCCAATAACTCGCGAGCGATTTTTGCGTTCAGGCAAGGCATCGCGACGAGTCGTAGCCCACTACGGCGAGGAGCGACAACGCCGCATGAGTGCAAAAAAGCGCCGCGAGTTATGGTCGTTATTTGTGAAACACCACACTAGCCCCTACGTCAGCTTGCAACGATCGAAAAACCGCTCCCGCCCCAGAATCATCAACGCCGCCCGCTTGTGTGGAAAGTCGAACTCTTTGTCGCAATGGAAACATTGGTCGTGCATGTAGCCAATCATCTTGCCGTTGTCGGCGCGCGGCTCGGCCACCACCCGCTGGGTGCGCGGGTCATCCAGGAACAGGTAGTGCACCAACGCCGATAGCCAGCTGGCCACCTTGTGCGGCCCTCGGTGGCTCTCCTCTCCCACCAGCATATGGATACCGCGGTCGTAGTCATCGGCCGGGTAGAAGGGGGCAATGCGGTCCTCCTTGGCCCAGTACGCCTCGAAGTAGGCAAACGGCTCGTCATCGAAACAACCGATCAACGTCAACGTATGCGGGTCGGCTTCGAGCTTGCCCAAGTATTCGCGGTGCTGCGCCAGCGTGCCCCCCTCCTGCCAGAACGCCTCCACACGAGGGTTGTTCTGCCAGCGGTTGAAACGCTCCAGGTCATGCTCGATCTCCAGGGTACGCAGCGATACCCAACTGCCCAAGCGCGCATCGAAGCGCCGGTACACTTCGCCCCGCGGCTTGGGCGCCCGGCGCGGGTGGCGCTTGCCGTTGCTGATCTGCATCTGCTGCGGATAGACCCCGGCAACCGACTCGCCCAGCCACGGCTGCGGCAGTTGCCAGAACAGTGCGCGCTCGCACAGGTACTGGCCCGGCTGTTCACCGCCCAGCAGCAGGCCACTGGCCAACGCCTGCGGCAGCACTTCGGGCAGGTGCCAGGTCAGACGCTGGCAGGCCGTATCGCGCGACAGCAACCAATAGCAGGCGGCCCACAAGGCTTGGTAGGGGCGCTCGGGGCAAAAGCGCTCAAGGTGAACGTGCAGAGAAGCGCCAGGCTCCAGGCGCAACTGGATCAGGGGGCGGCCTTCAAGGGCCAGGCTTAGCCAGCTGTCGCCCTCCTCGGCACTGAGGCTGCGCCAGCGTGGCGGTGACTGTGGCTGCGAAGCGGCATCGTACGGCATGGGCTTGACTCACGAGAATGAAGAAAAGGCACACTGCAGGGAACGTTGCCGCAACACGGGAATTTAGTCTTGCGGTGCAGCCACCGTGATACGGTACGGCTCGAAGATGCGCGCCAGTTCGCCACTGTCGCGCAGGGCGCGCAGCAGCGCCGCGAACGACTGCTCGCCGATCGGCGCCCCCGGACGCAGCAAGGCGTAGTGGTGATAGACCTGGTCAATGCGTTGCGAAGGCACCAGTTGCGCCCTGCTCGCCGGGTTGCGTGCCAGAAAATCGCTGAGGTAGGAGCGCGTGACCAGGGCGATATCGGCGCGGCCGGCCTGCACCATCAGCAGGTTGCTGTCGTGGGAATAGGTCAGGGTCGCATTGTATGTCTTGCGCAGGTAGCCCGGCTCAGCGTTGAAACTGGCGAACGCGTAGTGGTAGCCGTTGAACAATGCCAGGCGTTTGCCGCGCAGGTCATCGAAGTAATGTGGATCATTGCCATTTGCCTTGCGGGCGACGAACACTTCGGCATCTTCCAGGCCCATGTCCACGGCCTGATGGGCAATCTGCTCCCAGCCCCATTGTGGATTCTCGAAAATTGCCATGTCGGTGCGGCCCTGCTGGAAGTCACCGAAGCGCCGCTGGATAGACGTAGGCACCAGAACGAAGTGATAGTGCTGCTGCGCCCGGTTGAGTGCATCGACCAACTGCGGCAGCAAACCGGTATCGGCGCCTTGCTCGGGGCGCACCGTGTAAGGCGGGAAATGGGCCGCGCCAATCTTCACTTCGACCGCTTCACCCGCCCGTACGGGTGCCGCCAACCAGAACACGGCCAGCAGCATCAGGGTGGACAAGGCCTTGAGGCCGGGCGCTGGAGTCAAGACGGACACTCATCACGGTTTATGCCGGTATCTGCTTAAGCTAGGCGTTTTCCGGGGGCGGCACAACTACCGGTGCCTGCTCTTTGTGCCAAAGCAGGCGGCAAAATGCCATAGGATGCCGTATGCCCAGACATTGGCTACGCTCTAGCAGGATCTGCAAGGGAGCCTGGTATGGGCCATTGGTTGGTGATCGACCTGGAAGCCACCACCGACGATGGTGGGTGGCCAGTCACAGAGATGGAAGTCATTGAAATCGGCGCAAGCCTGGTTACCCGCGAAGGCCGCGAGGTCAACCATTTCCAGCGTTTTGTAAAGCCACGGCGGCGTCCGCAGTTGACCCCGTTCTGCCGCGAACTGACCCACATCAGCCAGGCCGACGTGGACAACGCCGCGCCGTTTCGCGAGGTGTGGGCAAGCTTCGAGCGCTGGCTGGGGCACCACCGCGGGCAGCTTCAGGCCTGGGTCAGCTGGGGCGACTACGACCGCCAGCAACTGCACCAGGAGTGGCAGCAGCACGGCCTCGACAGCCTGCTGCGCACATTGCCGCACATCAATCTCAAGCAACGCTTTGCCAAGGCCCGCCACCTGCAGCGCCCCACCGGCCTGAACGGCGCCCTGCAACTGGCCGGCATGCACTTTTGCGGGCAACAGCACAGGGCCCTGGAAGATGCGCGCAACACGGCGCGGCTATTACCGTTGAGCCTGCCCGCCAACAGCCCCTGAAAGCAGATGACGAGGCCTGTGGGCTTGGGCATACTGGCGAGCCCTTTTTCACCACCTCTTTTCAGGAGTCGCCCATGTTCCAGGTCAACGAGTACTTCAACGGCGCCGTCAAGTCGATCGCATTCTCGGGCGAAGAAGGCCCGGCCACCGTCGGCGTCATGGCTCCGGGCGAATACGAATTCGGCACTGCCAAGCGCGAGATCATGCATGTGGTATCGGGCGCGCTGACCGTGAAACTGCCGGGTAGCGACAACTGGGAAACGTTCAAGGCAGGCGACAAGTTCAATGTTGCCGCCGACAGCAAGTTCCAGCTGAAAGTGGCGGTGGATACTGCCTACCTGTGCGAGTACCGCGACTAAGCGTCGGCCTGTGCCGGCCTCTTCGCGGGTGAACCCGCTCCTACAGGTGCTTCGATGTTGTGCGGTCCTTGTAGGAGCGGGTTTACCCGCGAAGAATCCAGCACTAATCCTTCAGGAAGTCAGCAACGCGTTCAGCCGCCGCCTGCAAGTGCTGCTCATGGCTGAACCCCGAAGCCTTCAACGGCTTCAGGTCATGGTCCCCCGCCGCTAGCCAGCTCACCTCGATCGCCGGCGACAACGCATACCCCGCCACCGCCTCGCGGTTACCCAGCGCATCCCGCTCGCCCTGCACGATCAACGTCGGTGTCTTCAACTCGGCCAGGTGCTCTACCCGTGGCTTCTCGGGTTTACCCACCGCGTAGAACGGATAGCCCAGGCACACCAGCGCATCCGCGCCCAGTTCGTCGGCCAGCAGGCTCGCCATGCGCCCGCCCATGGACTTGCCCCCCAAGGCCAGCTTGCCCGCGACCAAAGGTCGCACTTGCCGGTACACCTCGCGCCAGCATTCAAGCAACACCTTCTGCGGGTTCGGCGGCCGCTTGCCACCGGTAACCCTGCGCTCGGCCATGTACGGGAACTCGAAGCGCACTACCGCTACCCCAAGAGCCGCAAGCCTTTGCGCCATTTCGTCCATGAACCCGCTGTCCATCGGCGCGCCCGCGCCATGGGCCAGGATCAGGCACCCTTTGTAGCCCTCTTTACCTTCAACCCGCGGAGGATCGCAGCGCAAGCCTGGGACATTTGCGACCTTCGCCCATTGATCCCCGTCAATACCGGCACTTTGCCCATTAATCATGCTTGCCTCGCTGTAAAGCCTGCCAAATAACCGTGGATGGGAACCCATACATGAACACAACCAGCAGTACCGCCTATAACTACAAGGTGGTCCGCCAATTCGCCATCATGACGGTGGTGTGGGGAATCGTCGGGATGGGGCTCGGCGTCTTCATCGCCGCCCAGCTCGCCTGGCCGTCCCTCAACTTCGACCTCCCCTGGACCAGCTTCGGCCGCCTGCGCCCCCTGCATACCAATGCGGTGATCTTCGCGTTCGGCGGCTGCGCACTGTTCGCCACCTCCTATTATTCGGTGCAACGCACCTGCCAGACCACCCTGTTCGCACCGGGCCTGGCCGCGTTCACGTTCTGGGGCTGGCAACTGGTTATCCTGCTGGCGGCCATCAGCCTGCCGCTGGGCTACACCAGCTCCAAGGAATACGCCGAACTGGAATGGCCGATCGACATTCTGATCACCATCGTCTGGGTGGGCTACGCCATCGTGTTCTTCGGCACGCTGATGAAGCGCAACACCAAACACATCTACGTCGGCAACTGGTTCTTCGGCGCCTTCATCCTGACCGTGGCACTGCTGCACATCGTCAACAACCTGGAGCTGCCGGTCAGCCTGACCAAATCCTATTCGGTCTACGCAGGCGCCACCGATGCCATGGTGCAGTGGTGGTACGGCCATAACGCGGTGGGCTTCTTCCTGACCGCAGGCTTCCTGGGGATGATGTACTACTACGTGCCCAAGCAGGCCGAACGGCCGGTGTATTCGTATCGCTTGTCGATCGTGCACTTCTGGGCACTGATTACCCTGTACATCTGGGCCGGCCCGCACCACCTGCACTACACCGCCCTGCCCGACTGGGCGCAGTCGCTGGGCATGGTGATGTCGCTGATCCTGCTGGCACCTAGCTGGGGCGGCATGATCAACGGCATGATGACCCTGTCGGGCGCCTGGCACAAATTGCGCAGCGACCCGATCCTGCGCTTCCTGGTGGTGTCGCTGGCGTTCTACGGCATGTCCACCTTCGAAGGCCCGATGATGGCCATCAAGACGGTCAACGCCCTGTCCCACTACACCGACTGGACCATCGGCCACGTCCACGCCGGCGCCCTCGGCTGGGTAGCGATGATTTCAATCGGCGCGCTGTACCACACCATCCCCAAAGTGTTCGGCAAAGAACGCATGTACAGCCTCGGCCTGATCAATGCGCACTTCTGGCTGGCCACCATCGGTACCGTACTGTACATCGCCTCGATGTGGGTCAACGGCATCGCCCAGGGCCTGATGTGGCGCGCGGTCAACAGCGACGGCACGCTCACCTACTCGTTCGTGGAAACCCTGGTGGCCAGCCACCCAGGCTTCGTCGTGCGCTTCGTCGGCGGCGCGATCTTCCTCAGCGGCATGTTCCTGATGGCCTGGAACACCTGGCGCACCGTGCGTTCGCCAGCGCTTGACGTCGCCCCTGCGAACGCCCAGTTGGCTTGAGGAGAAACGCCTGATGAAACATGAAGTCATCGAGAAAAACGTCGGCCTGATGGCCCTGCTGATGGTATTTGCCGTCAGCATCGGCGGCCTGACCCAGATCGTCCCGCTGTTCTTCCAGGACGTCACCAACAAACCGGTGGAGGGCATGAAGCCCTACACCGCGTTGCAACTGGAAGGCCGCGATGTCTACATCCGCGAAGGTTGCGTAGGCTGCCACTCGCAGATGATCCGCCCGTTCCGCGCCGAAACCGAGCGTTACGGCCACTACTCGGTGGCCGGTGAAAGCGTGTGGGACCACCCGTTCCTGTGGGGCTCCAAGCGCACCGGGCCGGACCTGGCCCGGGTCGGTGGCCGCTACTCGGACGACTGGCACCGTGCGCACCTGTACAACCCGCGCAACGTGGTGCCGGAGTCGAAGATGCCGTCCTACCCGTGGCTGGTTGCCCAGCAGGTCGACAACAGCCACACCGACGTCAAGATGCGCACCCTGCGCACCCTGGGCGTGCCGTACACCGACGACGACATCGCCGGCGCCCGTGAAGCAGTCAAGGGCAAGACCGAGATGGATGCACTGGTCGCCTACCTGCAAGTGCTCGGCACTGCGATCAAGAACAAGAGGTGAGTGCGATGGAAATGGACATCGGCATGATCCGCGGGCTGGGCACCCTGGTGGTGATGATTGCCTTCATCGGCCTCACCCTGTGGGTCTTCAACCGCCGCCGCGACCGTGATTTCGCCGAAGCGCGCCTGCTGCCCTTCGTCGACGACCGCCTGCCCCCTGCCGGGCAGGAACCTGCTGCAAAAAGGAGTAACGGGCAATGACCACCTTCTGGAGTACGTACATCAGCGTACTGACCATCGGTAGCCTGATTGGCCTGACCTGGCTGCTGCTCGCCACGCGCAAGGGCCAGAGCAACAACACCACTGACGAGACCATGGGGCACAGCTTCGACGGCATCGAGGAGTACGACAACCCGCTGCCCAAGTGGTGGTTCTGGCTGTTTGTTGGCACCTTGGTGTTCTCGGTCGGCTACCTGATCCTTTATCCGGGCCTGGGCAACTGGAAAGGCATCCTGCCGGGCTATGAAAATGGCTGGACCGGTGCCAACGAATGGCAGAAGGAAATGGACAAGGCCGATGCCAGGTTCGGTCCGATCTTCGCCAAATACGCCGCCATGCCCGTAGAAGAAGTGGCGAAGGATCCGCAGGCGCTGAAAATGGGCAGCCGCCTGTTTGCCTCCAACTGCTCGGTGTGCCACGGCTCCGACGCCAAGGGCGCTTTTGGCTTCCCCAACCTCACCGACAATGACTGGCGCTGGGGCGGCGATCCGGAAACCATCAAGACCAGCATCATGGGTGGTCGCCATGGCGTGATGCCGGCCTGGGCCGAAGTGATTGGTGACCAGGGCGTGGCCGATGTGGCTGCATTCGTGGTCAGCAAACTCGATGGCCGCACACTGCCTGAGGGCGCGAAAGCCGATGTCGAGAACGGGCAGAAGATCTTTGCTGCCAACTGCGTGGCCTGCCACGGCCCGGAAGGCAAAGGTACGCCCGCCATGGGCGCACCGAACCTGACCCACCCGCAGGCGTTCATCTACGGCTCGAGCTTTGCCCAGTTGCAGCAGACCATTCGTTATGGCCGCCAGGGGCAGATGCCGGCGCAGGCCGAGATCCAAGGGAATGACAAGGTGCACCTGCTGGCGGCTTACGTGTATAGCCTGTCGCAGGATGGTTCGGCTGAGACTGTGACGGCCAAGTGAGTTCGCCGAAAGGGATTTACCAAGTGAGTTCGCCGAAAGGCATTCGCCAAGTGAGTTCGCCGAAAGGCATTCGCCGCCTG
>NZ_JBICMK010000049.1:0-77533 GCF_043106315.1 Pseudomonas sp. FYR_5
CGCGCGCTTAGAAGCAAAAGCCAAAGCAGGAGCAGAAGCAGAAGCAGAAGCAGAAGCAGAAGCAGAAGCAGAAGCAGAAGCAGAAGCGACTGCCACGCCTGGCATCACTTCCTCAGTGGATCATCCCAGAAATGCCGCTCGGCCTCTTGCTGGATATCCGCCCGACTCAACCCCAAGTCGCGCAAAGTTGCATCACTGAGGCTGGCCAGCTCCTGACGCTGACGGTACAACTCCAGCCAACGCGCCGGACGCTGCAGGGCCGCATGCCACAGGTAGCTCAGGGAAAAGGCAGGTTGCTGGATGCTGCTGACATGACCTTTCATCGTGAAGCCCTCCGTGTTGATGGCTTCAGTCTCACGCCAGGCATAAGATCAATCCAACGAATGTTTCTGATGCGATGCATCTCGGAGATTGATGCAATGTCCCAGTACCAGAGCCTCGACGCGGACGTCCTGCGCACCTTCGTAGCCATTGCCGAGCAAGGCGGCTTTACCCGCGCAGGCGAAGTGGTCAACCGCACCCAGTCAGCAGTCAGCATGCAGATGAAACGCCTGGAAGAAGACGTTCTGCAGCGCCAGCTCTTCGAACGTGATGGCCGTCAGGTGCGGCTGACCGCCGAAGGCCAGGTCCTGCTGGGATATGCCCGACGCATTCTCAAGTTGCATGGCGAAGTGTTCAACACCCTGCGCATGCCGCACATGGTTGGACTGGTGCGCATCGGCACACCGGACGACTACGCCATGCGCTTCCTCCCGACCATCCTGTCGAGCTTTGCCCAGGCCTACCCGCTGGTGCAGGTGGAAGTGCATTGCGACTCGTCCAAGCAGCTGATGCTGCGCCAGGATCTGGACCTGACCATCGTCACCCGCGAGCCCGGCAACGAGATTGGCCAGTTGCTGCGCCAGGAACGCCTGGTGTGGGCCGCAGCAGAAGGCTTTTGCCCGCACGAACAACGGCCGATGCCGGTGGCGCTGTTCAACACCGACTGCTTCTGTCGCGCCTGGACCTGCAATGCACTGGAGGCACAGGGCATCGATTACCGTATTGCCTACACCAGCCCAAGCCTGGCGGCGATCTTTGCCATCGTCACCGCCGGGCTGGCAGTGACCGCGCAGTTGCAGAGCCTGATCGGGGGCAACATCCGCGTACTGGGTGAGAGCGAAGGGCTGCCGCAATTACCGATGGCCAATGTAATGCTGGTGCGCAGTACCCAGACCCCCTCGCCCATTACCGACTGCATGGCCGACTACATCGTTGAGGGTTTCAAGTAATCTGGGGCCGCAAAGCGGCCCAAAAATCTCACAGCTCAAACCCCAGCATCACCGCACAGACCACCAGAAACACACAGAACATCGCCCGCAATGCCTTCTCCGGCAACGCGTGGGCCAGCTTCACGCCCCAACTGATGCTGAGCAAGCCCCCCACCGCCAACGGAATCCCCACCCCCCAGTCAACGCTATGGTGCACGCCATAGGTCACCAGCGTGACTACGGTACTCGGCGCCGCCAGCGCCAGTGACAACCCCTGCGCCACCACCTGGGTAGCGCCGAACACACTGGTCAGGACCGGCGTGGCCACCACGGCCCCACCCACCCCGAACAAGCCGCCCATTGTGCCGGCAAAGCTGCCCAGCACACCCAGCCACGGCCAGGCATGACGCAGCTCGGCACTCGGCGGCGACACCTTCATGAACATCCGCACCACGTTCCACACCGCCAGCACCACCAGAAAGCCGACAAAACCCAGGCGCATGGAATGCGCATCAAGCCCCACCGCCCAGATCGACCCCAGCCAGGCAAACAGAAAGCTGCACGCCGACAGCGGCAACGCATGGCGCAACGCGATGCGGTTGCGCTGGTGATACCGCCACAGCGCCAGCAACACGTTCGGCACCACCATCACCAACGCGGTCCCCTGCGCCAACTGCTGGTCCAGGCCGAACAACACGCCCAGCGCCGGAATCGCAATCAGCCCGCCACCAATGCCGAAGAAGCCCCCCATGGTGCCCAGGGCAGCGCCCAGCACGATATACAACAACCACTCGATCATCAGGGCCTCCTCCGCCTTTACCCATAATGCGAGCATGCTAACGATTGCGCGCTAGCGGGGAAACGCACAGCAGCGCACAATGGCTGTGCGCTTTTCGCAAAAGCAAGGCAACCATGAGCCCCGATACCCTGACCGACCAATTGAGCCTGTTCCTCGATGTGCTGGAAACCGGCAGTTTTTCTGCCGCCGCCCGTCGCCACCCGCTGACCCCGTCTGCGGTAGCACGGCGCATCGACAACCTGGAAAGCGCCGTCGGCAGCCGCCTGTTCACCCGCAGCACCCACGCAGTGCGGGCCACGCCTGCAGGCAACGCCTTTGCCGAGCGGGCCAGGCGCATCATCGAGGAGTTGCGCCTGGCCCGGGCCGAAGCGGTGTCACTGAGCAATGCCCCGGAAGGCCTGATCCGCATCGACGCACCTGCCGCGTTTGGCCGCCGCCACCTGGCCCCGGCCATTGCCGACTTCCTGGTGGCCTACCCGGGCCTGGACGTGCAACTGCGGTTGATCGACAGCTTCGTCGACCTGCATGGCAGCCACCTGGGCGAGGTCGACCTGGTGTTGCGCGCCGGCCCTTTGGCCGACACCCGTCTGGTCGCCACGCCGCTCGCCTACATGGTGCGCATCGCCTGCGCCAGCTCCGCCTACCTGGCCAGCCGCGGCATCCCCACCTGCCCCAGCGAACTGCCCGGGCATGACGGGCTGGACTGGGATGGCCTGGCGCCGCCGTTCGCCTGGCGCTTCAGTGTGGCCGGGCAAACCCGCCTGTACCGACCCGCGCGCATGCGCATGGCCGCCAACAATGCCGAAACCCTGCTGTTCGGCGCCCTCGCCGGCCTGGGGATAGCCCACCTTCCCACCTGGCTGATCAGTGAATACCTGCTGCGCGGCGAGCTTATCCCGTTGTTCTGCGACGGCGGCTTGCCTGAAGCCGAGACCAGCGGCATTTACGCGCTACGCCTGGCACATGAAACGAACTCTCGCAGCCGTTTGCTGCTCGAATTCCTCAAGAGCCGATTCAGCCCGATACCACCCTGGGACCTGGCCTTGCGCAGTGAACTGCGCGATTAACTCGCGCACTGATGATCAGCGTGCCAGAATTTTCCATTGATCACTTTCAAGGACCTGCATGAACGCCGACACCCAAGCCTCCTGTGACGAGCTGCTGCTGGACAACCAGGTCTGTTTTGCCCTGCACTCCACCTCGTTGCTGATGACCAAGGTCTACAAGCCGCTGCTGCAGGCGCTGGGCCTGACCTACCCGCAATACCTTGCCATGCTGGTGCTCTGGGAGCGTGACGGCCTGACCGTGGGCGAAATCAGCCAGCACCTGCTGACCGACCCAGGCTCGCTGACCCCGCTGCTCAAGCGCCTGGAAAGCGAAGGCCTGTTGCAGCGCAACCGCAGCCGCGAAGATGAACGGGTAGTGATGGTGCAACTGACCGACAAAGGCCGCGCCCTGCAACAGCAGGCCAAAGCGGTGCCGCAGTGCATTCTCAAGGCCAGCGGGCGCAGCCTGGAGCAGCTACAGCAACTGCAAGCCGACCTGCTGAACCTGCGCGACAACCTGCAAAAAAACCTCTGAACGCTATGCTGTGAAATGGCCGTTCCGATGAACGGCGATGATTTATCTTGCGCACTAATTAATTGCGCGCTAATTTAAATCCCACACCAACCCCGCCCTCCTGCAAACGGGAGTGCACAACACATTAGCGAGGCTCAAGATGCAAAAGGTCACTCCGCTGTACATCGCAGAAGCAACCTCCACCGGTGGGCGCGACGGCAAATCCCGCTCCAGCGACGGCAAGCTCGTCGTCAGCCTGAGCACCCCCAAGGAACTGGGCGGCGCGGGCGGTGACGGCACCAACCCCGAGCAGATGTTCGCCGCCGGTTACTCGGCCTGTTTCATCGGCGCCTTGAAATTCGTGGCCGGGCAAGAGAAGAAAGCCCTGCCGGCAGATACCTCGATCACCGCCAAGGTGGGCATCGGCCAGATCCCGGGCGGTTTCGGCCTGGACATCGACCTGCACATCAACCTGCCGGGCCTGGCCCAGGCCGATGCCGAAGGGCTGGTGGAAAAGGCGCACCAGGTGTGCCCGTATTCCAATGCCACCCGCGGTAATGTGGATGTGCGCCTGCACGTAACCGTCTAAGGCGCAAAGGCTTGCGCGATCCCCTGTGGGAGCGGGTTTACCCGCGAAGAATACACCGCGGTGGATGGCACGGGCTTCGCCCGTGTTCGCGGGCAAGCCCGCTCCCACACGGATCTGCGCCAGCTTTTAGAAATTGAGCACGACAGTTGCACCCACAAAAGCACGAGCACACAGGCATAAAAAAACCCGGCTTGCGCCGGGTTTTTTGCGTCTCGCAAGAAGCATTACTTCTTGGAACGGCCTTTGAAGCTGTTGTCGCGAGTGTCGATGTCGATCCACTCGTCGATCTGGATGAAGTCGGCAACCGAGATCTCGGTACCGTTCGCCAGCTTGGCAGGCTTCATGACTTTGCCGGAGGTGTCACCGCGAGCAGCGTTCTCGGTGTAGACAACTTTACGGCTGATGGTGGTCGGCAGCTCAACCGACACCAGACGGCCTTCGAAGAACACGGCTTCGCAGACGTCTTCCATGCCTTCTTCGATGTACGGCAGAACGGCTTCGATGTCTTCGGCGTTCAGCTCGTACATGGTGTAGTCGGTGGTGTCCATGAAGGTGTACTCGTCACCATTGATGAACGACAGGGTCGCTTCTTTGCGATCCAGGATCACGTCGTCCAGCTTGTCGTCCGCACCGTACACGGTTTCGGTCTTGTAGCCGGTCAGCAGGTTCTTCAGCTTGGTCTTCATGATCGCGCTGTTACGGCCCGACTTGGTGAACTCAGCTTTTTGAACCAGCCACGGGTCGTTGTCGATCCGCAGTACGGTACCGGGTTTCAGTTCTTTACCAGTTTTCATTACGAAGTATCCGAATCTGGATGGATTTATAAAAATCGAGGCCGCGTATCATAGCGAATTTCGGTAAAAGTGTACTAGCGCTTCGGCAAGGTCCGGCTGAGCGGCCTGTCGCGCCCCCCAAAGGCGGGCATGCTGCTGCAGTTCCGGCCAATGCTGGCGGGCCGCCCGCCAGGCCTGGCCCATGTCGAAATCCATGTTCCATGCACGCCACAGGCCCAACAGGGCTGCATCGGCATCGTCTGACAGGCCGCAGCGATAATGCGCGAGGAACGCTTCGAGCTTTTCCCAATGGGCATTCTCGTCCTGCACATAGATGTGCCACAGCATCGGCTGCCCCGCCCACTGCGCACGCACGAACGAGTCTTCGCCACGCACGGCATTGAAATCGCAGCTCCATAGCAGCCGGTCGAAGTCGTCCTGGCTGACGAAAGGCAGTACCTGAACGGTCAGCGCCCCACGCGTGCGCACATCACCCACGTGCAGCGGCCCCTCGCCCAGCCACTGGCTGAGCCCCGCGACGACGCGCCCTTGCGGGACCAACAGGTGGCAAGGCTGGTCAGCCGTGGCCAGGGCATCAAGCCAGTTGCCCAGCTGCGGGTTTTCATAGGCGAACAGCGAGATCAACAGTGCACCCGGCACAAGGTCTACACCAAGCCCCTGCAAAAAGGCACGGCGCGCCTCCGCCGACTGCTGGAACGCATCACGCCGGGCCAGCAGCGAACCCTCGCGCAGCAAACCGCCCGTTTTGTCGGTAAAGCCCGGGAAAAAGAATACCTTGCGCAAACCGTTGGGCTGCGGCGAAGGCAACCCATGGCAACCCTCCACCCAGTCCTCGGCACTCAGGTACTCGAGGTTGAGCCAGAGCGGCGGCTGCGGCCGGGCACGCATGGCCTCGACATACGCCGCCGGCAACTGGCAGGCAAACGCGCCGATCACCACATCGGCCGGCGCCACCGGCAACCACGCTGCCGGCCAGTGGCGCACATCCACGCCGTGCTGCCACTGTTGCGCAGCCGTGGCGTCGGCGCCAGGGCACATGGGCGTGAAAGCGTTGAGGTCATCCACCCACAGGCGCACCGCCAGGCCGTGCTCGGCCACCAACTGCCGGGCCAGGCGCCAGGTCACGCCGATATCGCCGTAGTTGTCGACGACGCTGCAGAAGATGTCCCAGGTGGCTTTCATGCGCCCCTCCCGTGCTGGTGCAAAAACCGCGAATTCTGCGCATAAATTGGCGCTGACAAAAGCACCTGCGCAGAAAAATGCCCAAGCGCATGCGACAATGCCCCCCTACCACGCTGCCAGGAGGCTGCCATGCCACGCCACCGTGAACTGAAGATCACCCTCAAGCCGTTGCCGTTGATCATGTGCGTAGCCTTGGGCCTATGGCTGGGCGCCATGGCCATTGCCGCGAGCCTGTGGCTGGCACAACAGTTGTGGCCCCAGCAGGTGCAACCCCTGGCCCAGGTTGTAGCCCCGCATGCAGACCGCCCCGTTGCAACGCCTGCACCGGCCCCAGCCCAGGATGCCCAGGCCGAGATGTTCGAACGCTACAAGGACATCCTGCACAAACAGGCGCTGCAACAGGCCGCCGATGCCGCACAGGGCAACCCGCGCAACCTCAACAGCCCCAAGTGCCAGTTCTGGCTGCAGCAAAACCGTACCGCGCCCACCGAAAAAAGCCAGGCCAACGTGCTGGAGTTCTGTTACTGACCATGGACAAGCCCCACCTGCTGGCGCTGATTGTCGCCACCCTCGAACATGACCTGGACGTGCTGACCCGCGCGGCGCAAACCGCCTACGAGGCCGCCACCGCCGAGGAGAACATCGCCGAGAACAAGTACGACACGCTGGGCCTGGAGGCCTCGTACCTGGCCACCGGCCAGGCCCGCCGCAGTGCCGAGATCCGCCAGGCGCTGGTGATCTACCAGCAGTTGCTGCTGCGTGATTATGACCCGGGGCGCGGCGTGCAGGTAAGCAACCTGGTGACCCTGGAAGATGAAGACGGCGGGCAGCGCCGGCTGTTTCTCGGGCCTGAGGCAGCGGGATTGAAGATTGGCGAGGGGGACGGGTTGGTGACGGTGATTACCCCACGATCGCCGCTGGGGCAGCTGTTGCTGGGCAAGCGGGTGGATGACGAGGTGAGCCTGGGGGCGCAGGTATCGTTCATTGTCGATGTTGTCTGAACCGGCCTCTTCGCGGGCACGCCCGCTCCCACAAGGTTCCCACTGTCTTCAGGGCTGTTATATCCCTGTGGGAACGGGCGGGCCCGCGAAAGGGCCGGCACAGGCAATAATTCTCTAGAGGGCCTGCAAGGCATCGAAACGCCCCGCCAGCCCCTGCTCGGCAAACTGCTCCACCACAAAATCGACGAACACCCGGGTCTTGCCCGGCAACAGCTTGTGCTCGGCGAAATACAGGCTGATATACCCATCGTCCACATACCAGTCCGGCAACACCCGCAGCAGCCGACCTGCCAGCAAGTAGGGCACGGCAAACGGCAGGCTCACCAGGGCAATACCCAGCCCCTGCTCGGCCACTGCGCACGCCGCGTCCGAATCGCTCATGGTCATCGCCTGGCGCAATTGCAGCGGCTGCTGCGCCTGCCAACGGCTGGTCAACGGCCACGAGCGCACCCGCCCGGTCTGCGGTGACCGGACCAGGATGCCGTCATGGCGTTGCAGCACTTGCGGGTCTTCTATCGGCGCGTGCCGCTGCAGATAGGCCGGCGCCGCCACCAACACCCGGTGCGCCGGGGTCAGCTTGCGCGCCACCACCCCTGGCGGCAGTTCGAAACCACCGCCAATCGCTGCATCGAAGCCCTGGCCGATCAGGTCGACCTGGCGGTTGTCGAAATGCCAATCCGGGGTAATCGCCGGGTATCGGCGCAAGAATTCCCCCAGCAACGGCAGCACGTACAAGCGCCCGAACACCGTGCCCATGCTCACCCGTAACGACCCGGCCGGCTGGCCTTCTGCACTGGCCAGGTTGGCCACGGCGTACTGGATGGTGCGAAAGCTGTCACTGACCTCGCCGAGAAAACGCTGCCCCGCTTCGGTCAAGGTCAGCTTGCGGGTACTACGCTGGAACAACCGCACACCCAGGCGCGCTTCCAGCTGCGCAACGTGCTTGCCCACGGCAGCCGGGGTAAGGCTCAGGCGCCTGGCGGCTTCGGCAAAACTGCCGACCTCGGCACTGCGGATGAAGCATTCCAACGCGCTGAACGATTCCATGGCCATGACTAGCAACCAAAGGTTTACTCTGCTGATAGTGATTGCCATCTTATCAGTAGGTAATCGTGCGCCGATACTGTGCCTATCCAAGGCATTTCGGCCTGGCTTCCAGCAGGAGAACAGCATGTCCAAGCAACTTACACTCGAAGGCAAAGTGGCCCTGGTACAGGGCGGTTCCCGAGGCATTGGCGCAGCCATCGTGCGGCGCCTGGCCCGCGAAGGCGCGCAAGTGGCCTTCACCTATGTCAGCTCTGCCGGCCCGGCTGAAGAACTGGCTCGGGAAATTACCGAGAACGGCGGCAAAGCCTTGGCCCTGCGGGCTGACAGCGCTGATGCGGCAGCTGTGCAGTTGGCAGTGGATGACACTGTGAAGGCCTTGGGCCGGCTGGATATCCTGGTCAATAACGCCGGTGTGCTGGCAGTGGCCCCGGTGACAGAGTTCGACCTGGCCGACTTCGATCACATGCTGGCCGTGAACGTACGCAGCGTATTCGTCGCCAGCCAGGCCGCGGCACGCTATATGGACCAAGGGGGTCGCATTATCAACATTGGCAGCACCAACGCTGAGCGCATGCCGTTTGCCGGCGGTGCACCGTACGCCATGAGCAAGTCGGCACTGGTCGGCCTGACCCGCGGCATGGCACGCGACCTCGGGCCGCAAGGCATTACCGTGAACAACGTGCAGCCCGGGCCAGTGGACACCGACATGAACCCGGCCAGCGGCGAGTTCGCCGAGAGCCTGATTCCGCTGATGGCCGTTGGGCGGTACGGCGAGCCGGAGGAGATTGCCAGCTTTGTCGCTTACCTGGCGGGGCCTGAAGCCGGGTATATCACCGGTGCCAGCTTGACGGTGGACGGTGGGTTTGCAGCCTGATTGAAAGGTTGCCTGTGCCGCGAAAAGGCCGGCACAGGCTTAGCCTTTCCTTGCCCCCAGGCCTTGTTCCATCACGTCCAGAAAAGCCCGGGCAGCCGGTGTGGGGCTGGACGACCACACCGCATACAAGTGCCGTACCGGCGCATCCACCAACCGCGCCACGGCCACCCCTTCGATGCCCTGAGCCACCCGCTCGGGCACCAGGCCGACGGCCATGCCCCGCTGCACGAATTTCTCCACCAGACGAACATGCCCGATCTCGAACTGCACCCTGCGCTGCAACCCCACCGCCTGAAACGCCTCGTCGGTCTGTCGTCGCGCCCCAGTGCCTTCGGGGAAATCCACCAACACTTCGCCTGCCAGGTCAGCCAGCGCCAGTTGTGCCCTGCCCGCCAAGCGGTGCCCCAACGGCAACACAGCGGCCAGTTCTTCCCTGGCCAGCAAGCGATGCTGCACCCCCTGCACCACCTCGCCCTGCCACAGCCCGATAAAACCCACGTCCAGGCGCCGCTCGAGCACATCAGCGATCAGCGATTCGCTCTTGGCCGTGAGCCAGCGTACATCCACATCCGGATGAAGACCGTGGAACACCGCCAACAGGTCGACCAGGTCCAGCGCGGTGAGCGAGCTGATTTCACCAATCGCCAGCCGCCCGCGTACCTGGCCGCAGGCCGCCGCCACATCATCGGCAATGCGCCGGGCCGCCTCCACCGCTGGCCGTGCACTGAGCACAAAGGCCTCCCCTGCAGGTGTCAGGCGCACCCGTCGCGAACTACGCTCGAACAGGCTCACCCCCAACTGCGCCTCCAGCCGCGCCACCTGATGGCTAAGCGCCGACTGCACCACATGGCAGCGCTCCGCCGCGCGGGTAAAACTGCCGGTGTCGGCCACGGCAAGGGCATATTCGAGCTGCTTGAGGTTCATCGATCTATCTGCTTTCAAGATGAATAGGTTGAAAACTATACATTGGTGTCATGCCTGGCACTTGCTGATAATCATCACCACACACGACTGCCCCCACGAGATTTGTATGCACACCCCCACTCTCAGCCGCGCCTTGATCCTGCTGATGGCCACCGCCACAGGCCTGGCCGTGGCCAGCAACTACTACGCCCAACCGCTGCTGCACAGCATCGCCCAGCAGTTTGGCCTGAGCACCGCCAGCGCCGGCAGCATCGTGATTGCCGCGCAGCTCAGCTATGGCGCCGGCCTGTTGCTGCTGGCACCGCTGGGCGACCTGTTCGAGCAGCGCCGGTTGATTACCGTGATGACCGTTGTCTCCACCCTGGGCCTGGTCATCAGCGCCTGTGCACCCAGCCTGCCCTGGCTGCTGCTCGGCACGGCGCTGACCGGGCTGTTCTCGGTGGTGGCACAGATCCTCGTGCCGATGGCAGCAACCCTGAGCGAGCCGCATCAGCGTGGGCGCGCGATCGGCACGCTGATGAGCGGCCTGCTGCTGGGCATCCTGCTGGCGCGTACTGCTGCCGGCTTCATGGCCGAGCTGGGTGGCTGGCGCAGTATCTACGTGCTGGCCGCCGTGCTGATGGCACTTACCGCGCTGGCGCTATACCGCAGCCTGCCGCAGCACCACAGCCACGCCGGGCTGAAATACCCGGCACTGATCGGCTCCGTGTTCCGCCTGTTCATCGAAGAACCCGTACTGCGCCTGCGCTCGCTGCTCGGTCTGTTGGCATTCAGCCTGTTCGCCCTGTTCTGGACACCCCTGGCGTTTCTGCTGGCGAAAGGTCCCTACCACTATTCGGATGCAGTGATCGGCCTGTTCGGCCTGGCCGGTGCGGCGGGTGCGTTGTCGGCCAACTGGGCCGGGCGCCTGGCGGACCGTGGCAAGGGGTCGCTGGGTACCACCGTGGGCCTGGTGGTGTTGCTGCTGTCGTGGGTGCCGCTGGGGTTTGCCGAACAGTCGCTGCTCGCCTTGCTGCTGGGCGTGCTGATGCTCGACCTGGCGGTACAGCTGGTGCATGTGAGCAACCAGAACGCGGTGATCGCCCTGCGGCCCGAGGCACGTACGCGGCTGAATGCCGGTTATATCACCTGCTACTTCATTGGCGGGGCGCTTGGGTCGTTGCTGGGCACGCAGCTGTTCCAGCGCCAGGGCTGGATGGGGATTGTGGTGGCCGGGCTAGTGATTGGCGGGCTGGGATTGCTGGTGTGGGGCCTGGCCGAGCGTAAGCGCAAGAACACCTTGCAGGTGGCCTGATAAATGACCACTGGATTCTTCGCGGGCACGCCCGCTCCCACAGGCGTATCACGGCCCTGAGGTTTGTGAAGCGCCCGCGAAGAGGCCATTGGCCACGGCGACAAAGTACCGCACTACCCTCCGTCGCAATGCCGTTGACTTGCTTGCCGGCGCAGCGCTCAGTAAGCGCTGGAAAATGCCCTTTCCCTGACAGGATGACTTTATGACAAGACTCACGGTGCAATCCGGCGACTTCTTGCAAGGTGAAGGCGAGTATCGCAATGGATCGCTCACACTCAAGACCGCGCGTAGCCCCTCACCCGGTGAACGGATTTCCCTGGCACGCATCAGCGACTTGCGGCTGGCCAGCCTGGAAACCAACCGCAGCCTTGGCAGCGCCTTGGGCTGGGGCGTGGCCGGCGCCCTGGTGGCAGGGCCAGTGGGGCTGCTGGCCGGGCTGTGGCTGGGTGGCAAGGAAGAGGAAGCGACCTTCCTGGCCACCTTCAAGGATGGACGCAAGCTGATGGCCATTACCGATGGCAAGACCTGGTCGAAGATCGATGACAACTGGCGGCAGCACAAGCGGCCGATCAGGACAGGCTGATTATCACGGGGCCCTGATCGTTTTATGGGGAAGGCGGCTGGTAATATGCCGCCTTTTTCATGGCCTGTGCCGGCCTCTTCGCGGGTAAACCCGCTCCTACAGGGATATCACCACCTGGGGTATCACCACCCGGTGCATCACCAATCGGTGTTTCACCAACCGGTGTATCGCCAACCGGCGTTTCACCAACCGGTGCATCGCCAACCGGTGTTTCACCACCCGGTGTTTCACCACCCGGTGTATCGCCAACCGGTGTAGGAGCGGGTTTACCCGCGAAAGGGCCAGTACAGGTATCGCGCATCCAGGAGCCCCACCGCATGCCCCCGCATCACCCCCGCCTGCCCCTGAGCCTGCTCAGCCTGGGCCTGGCCCTGCAGTGCCCCCTTGTGCTTGCCGAAGACAGCGTGGTGCTTGCCCCCTTGCAGGTCTCCGACACCTTCGCCAGCGATGGCTACCAGGCACGCCAGGCGGCTGTGGGCGGTTTCCAGCCCGCGCCGCTGCTCGACACTCCCGCCTCTGTCAGCGTGTTCAGCCAGCAGCTGCTGGAAGACCGCCAGGTCCGCAAGCTTAGCGAAGTGTTGCAAAGCGATGCGTCAGTCGGCGAAAGCTATGCGCCCATCGGCTACTACGAAAACTTCAATGTGCGCGGCTTCGGGCTGAACGCCGCCAGTAGCTATCGCATCAATGGCCAGACCATTGCCGGCGAGCAGAACGTAGCCCTGGAGAACAAGCAGCAGGTGGAACTGCTCAAGGGTCTGTCCGGGCTGCAGAGTGGTGTGTCGGAGCCGGGCGGCCTGATCAACTATGTGACCAAGCGCGCCGAAGACATACGCAGCGTCACGGTGTCGACCAACGAACAAGGCGAACGCTATCTGGCCACCGACCTTGGCGGCTGGTTCGGCAGCGAAAAGCAGTTCGGCCTGCGCGCCAACCTGGCCCATGAAGACATCCGCACCTACGTCGACCACGCTGACGGCAAGCGCGACTTCGCCTCGCTGGCATTCGACTGGCAGATCAGCCCGGATGCCACCCTGCAGCTGGATGCCGAGTACCAGCACCGCGAACAGGCGTCGGTGCCGGGTTACCAACTGCTCGGAGGCACTGAAGTGCCCCACGGCATCGACCCGGAAGACCGCCTGGCCTACCAGCATTGGGCAAAGCCCGTGCAGAACGACTCGTTGAACCTGGGCGGGCGCTTCGAATACCGTTTCAACGATACCTGGACCGGCACCTTGAGCGCCTCCCGCAGCAAAGTGGTGATCGACGACTACAGCGCGTTTGCCTGGGGTTCGAGCGAGGGGGCGTTTTTCGGCAGCAATGGTGACTACGACATCTATGACTTTCGCAGCCCCGACGATACCCGCCGTACCGACGAGGCACAGGCCATGCTCAACGGGCACTTCGATGCGCTGGGCGTGGGCCATGACCTAACCGTCGGTACCAGTGCGCAACGGCGTACGCTGGATCAGCGCCCGTACTACAACGAGTGGCTTGGTACCGGCAACATCGACACCGGCGCCCCTGCATTCGCCCCGTCCGACAAACCCGTAGGCGCCAGCGAACGTCGACTGGACAGCCGCCAGTACGGCTTGTTCATCAGCGACCGCATCAGCTTCAACGAGCAATGGCAGACCGTGCTGGGCGCCCGTGAAGTGCGGCTGGATGAAAAGACCTGGAACGAGAACGGCGTTGCCGGGCGCCACACACGCCAGTACGAGCTGCTGCCCAAAGCTGCGATTATCTACAAGCCGCAGCCGAACACCACGGTATACGCCAGCTACGCCAAGGGCCTGTCTGCCGGAGGCACGGCCCCCTGGTTCGCCAGCAATGCAGCTGAAATTCTTGCGCCCACCACGTCGCGCCAACTGGAACTGGGCCTCAAGCACGACTGGCAAGGCCTGAGCCTGAGTGCCGCCCTGTTCCAGATCCGCCAGGCTTACCAGTACGCACGCCCGGACGGCACCGGCAACTTCACCTACGTGCAGCAAGGCCAGCAGAAAAATACCGGCCTGGAACTGGGCGCCAGCGGCTGGGTGACCCCGAAGCTGCAGGTACAGGCCAGTGCCGCAGCCATCCGGGCACGAGTGCAGAACAGCGGTACCGATGACTACGAAGGCCACCAGGCAATCAACGTTCCCCGGTTCCGCGCGGCGTTGCACGCCGAATACAGCCTGCCAGTAACGGGCCTGGCGCTGCTGGGCGGGGCGCGGTACAGCGCCAGCAAGTATGCGAGCCAGGCGGGCAATGTGGAGGTTGGCGGGTACACCGTGTTTGATCTGGGTAGCCGTTACCGTACGCGGGTCGGCGGGTATGACACGGTGCTGCGGCTGACGGTGGATAATGTGTTCGACAAGCGTTACTGGCGCGATGTGGGCGATTACCTGGGGGACAACTACCTGTTCCAGGGGGCACCGCGTACCGCTCGGCTGTCGGCTTCGATCAGCTTCTAGATTGCCGGGGCCGCCCCCACAGGAAATCGGGTACGCCTGTGGGAGCGGCCTTGTGTCGCGATGGACTGCGCAGCAGCCCCAATGGCCTTGAAAAAAAAAGCCCCCGTGCTTTTCAGCGCGGGGGCTCTTCGTAGAATGTGGCGGTGAAGAAGGGATTTGAACCCTTGATACGATTTCTCGTATACACACTTTCCAGGCGTGCTCCTTCGACCACTCGGACACTTCACCGTTTCTCTTCAAGCCTTGCGGCCCGTCGAGGTGCGCTAATTTAGTGAAAGACTTTCCCTTTGGCAAGCATTTTTTTCAATTTTTTCATGTATTTGCACTTGGGGTGCCGTGAGCGCTGACCGACCAGTCAGCCTTGCTGCTTTACCTCGCCCCTGACGCTGGGTAACGTCGTCGCCACGCCAACAAAAGGACTCTGCCATGAGCGAGCTGATTACCTACCACGCCGAAGACGGCATCGCCACCCTTACCCTGAACAACGGCAAGGTCAATGCCATCTCGCCGGACGTCATCACTGCCTTCAATGCAGCACTGGACCGCGCTACCGAAGAGCGTGCAGTAGTGATCATCACCGGGCAGCCGGGCATTCTGTCGGGCGGCTACGACCTCAAGGTGATGACCAGCGGCCCCAAAGAGGCCATCAGCCTGGTCACCGCCGGTTCCACCCTCGCCCGCCGCCTGCTGTCGCACCCGTTCCCGGTGGTGGTCGCCTGCCCCGGCAATGCCGTGGCCAAGGGCGCTTTCCTGCTGCTGTCGGCCGACTACCGCATTGGTGTCGAAGGGCCGTACAAGGTATGCCTGAACGAAGTGCAAATCGGCATGACCATGCACCACGCCGGTATTGAACTGGCCCGCGACCGCCTGCGACGCTCGGCCTTCCACCGCTCGGTGATCAACGCCGAAGTGTTTGACCCGCAGGGCGCAGTGGATGCCGGCTTCCTCGACAAGGTGGTGCCGGCCGAGCAGTTGCAGGAAGCGGCAATGACCGCGGCGCGGGAGCTGAAGAAGCTGAACATGCTGGCGCACAAGAACACCAAGCTGAAAGTGCGCAAAGGGCTGCTGGAGGCGCTGGACAAGGCGATCGAGCTGGACCAGCAGCATATGGGCTAGCCGCACGGCCCCTTTCGCGGGCAAGCCCGCGCCTGCACATTCGCCCTCTACGCGGGTAAATCCGCTATTCAACGGGCATACGCAACCTGTGCAGGAGCGGGCTTGCCCGCGAAAAGGCCGGAACAGGCGTGCACCAAGGTTTGCCCCAACCAGTGCACACCCGTACACTGCCCGGCGACTGTCTGGTGTGAGTCGTACCATGCTTTATTCATTGCGTATGTTCCTGCTGGGGCTGCATTTTCTTGCCGTTGGCGTCGTGGGCCTGATCATTGGTCTGTGCCGCCCCTTCAACCCTGACAACAGCCGCGTATTTGCCCGGCTCTACAGCTTGCCGGCCACCTGGCTGATGCGCATCAAGGTCAAGGCCGAAGTCGGCCCATTGTGGGACCATCCGCCCGGCTGTGTGATCGTGGCCAACCACCAGTCCAACTTCGACCTGTTCGTGCTGGGCCAGGTAGTGCCGCAACGCACCGTCGCCATCGGCAAGAAGAGCCTGGGCTGGATCCCGCTGTTCGGCCAATTGTTCTGGCTGGGCGGCAACGTGCTGGTCGACCGCAAGAATGCCTACCAGGCGCGCAAGGCCATACAGAAGACCACCCGGGTTTTGCAGGACGACACCTCGATCTGGATTTTCCCCGAAGGCACCCGCAATGCCGGCGAGCATTTGCTGGCGTTCAAGAAAGGCGCATTTCACATGGCCATCGAGGCCGGTGTGCCGATCGTGCCGGTCTGCGTCAGCCGCTATGCCAGGCGTCTGAGCCTGAACAGCTGGCGCCAGCGCACGGTAATCGTGCGTTCGCTGCCGCCCATTGCCACGACGGGCATGACGCCGCAGGATCTGCCAGCGCTGATCGAGCAGTGCCGGGGGCAAATGCAGCAGTGCATTGACCGGATGGAAAAAGAACTGGCCTGATCCGGGTTGCTCTGGCGCCGGGTACAGCCCAAGCTGTATCCGTGTTCAAACGTATAAGCGGACAACCATGGGTCGAGTCGTGGCATCGGCGGTGTACAGCGCCGGCAGAAAGGTCACCAACATCAGCATCGACGAAGGCAGCGAGTGGGCGCGCAAGCCGGGGCATTTCGTGTGGATCGGCCTGGAAGAGCCCAATGCCGAAGAGCTGGCCAACCTGCAGTCCCAGTTCAACCTGCACGAACTGGCCATCGAAGACGCCCTGGAAAAACACAGCCGGCCCAAGCTGGAAACCTTCGGTGACGCGTTGTTCATCGTCACCTACTCGCCAGTGCGCCACGAAGGCAAACTGGAATTCATCGAAACCCATATCTTCGCGGGCAACGGCTACATCATCACCTGCCGCAACGGCCACTCCAAATCCTACGCCATGGTCCGCCAGCGCTGCGAGGCTCGGCCCCTGTTGCTGGAACATGGCGAAGACTTCGTGCTGTACGCCCTGCTCGACTTCGTCACCGAGAACTACCAGCCGGTCAGCGAGGCCATTCATGGCGAGATCGAAGAGCTGGAGGAAAGCGTACTGGGCGGCTCGCTGCAGGAAGACGACATCCGTCGCCTGCACAGCCTGCGCCGCGACATTCTGCGCCTGCGCCGCTACGTGGCGCCCATGGTTGAAGTCAGCGAAGAACTGCAGCGCCTGAGCTTCCCGTTCATCGACAAGAACATGCGCCCATACTTTCGTGATGTGCAGATTCACGTGACGCGGCAGATGGAAGACTTGGCCGGCATCCGCGACATTGCCAGCCAGACTATCGAGATCGGCATGCTGCTGGAGTCGTCACGGCAAAGCATCGTGCAGCGCAAATTTGCGGCCTGGGCGGCGATTCTGGCATTCCCTACGGCGATTGCCGGGGTTTACGGCATGAACTTCCAGAACATGCCAGAGCTGAGCTGGCACTACGGTTACTTCGCGGTACTGGGGGTGATTGCGACGGGGTGTGCCGGGTTGTATGCCAGCTTCAAGAAATCGGGTTGGCTTTGATGGCCTCTTCGCGGGCGTGCCCGCGAAGGGTTGCCACCGATTAAGCGGCGCTGTCGCTGGCCTTTGACGGCTGCTGGATAAAGCGCAACATCCACTCCCCTACCAGATCGCCCTGATGCTCGGTGGCCAGGCTGGCTATGGCCTTGTGGTACACCTCGTCACCCAGGTATTCCTGGCGCGCATCGAGCAGTGCGCGGGAGTAGTCATGCACGAATTCCGGGTGGCCCTGGAAGCACAGCACCTGGTCGCGAATGTGGTACGCCGCATTCGGGCAGAAATCGCTGGAGGCGATCACCGTGGCGCCTTCCGGCAGCTCGGTCACCTGGTCCTGGTGACTGATCAGCAAGGTCAGCTCCGACACCTCCGGGTCCATCCACGGCGCATGCGCCGCCAACGAGTAGCGGTGGATACCCACGCCCCAGCCTTGCTCGGCCCGCTCGGCCTTGCCACCCAGGGTCAAGGCCAGCAACTGGTGGCCAAAACACACGCCCAGCAGCTTCTCACCGCGCTCGTACAGTTTGAGCAGGTAGGCCTTGAGGGTCTGGATCCACGGATCGGTACCGAACGAATCGGCCTTGCTGCCCGTCACAAGATAGGCATCGAACTTTTCACTGTCGGCGGGATAGTCGCCGTGCATCACGTTGTACACACAAAATTCGGCGGCAATCGGCTGACGCGAGAAGAGCTGCTCGAACATCCTGCCGTAGCCCTGGTATTGCGCCGTCAACTCCGGTCGCAGGACATCGGTTTCAAGGATGCAGATGCGTAACGACATAGGGGTAGTCCTGAACGACATGGGTGGGAATCTGCTGTAGAGACTGCCGCGAAAGGCACGTACAAGCAAGTAGGCTGCGCTGACGAACGGTCACATTTCGTCGGTGCGTGCCTGGCACTTGCGCCACTGTCTAGATAGAGCATGCCAGCTGGCTGGCACTTGGCCTCATAGCCAGAAGAAATGGTTTAACCACTTGGTTAGAACAAAGGGTTCTCAAGCATGGATAACGCACACCCTACTGTTGGATGTATATCCACTTTCAAGAGGCAAGCAGTCAGGCGCCACGCAACGCCACTGTGATCGACCCGAAACGCGACAAGGAAGCCAACGGGTATTCAGGAATAACAACAAGAAGGCGGTCCGCCATGTTCAGACAATCGAAAATTCGCCAAGCCGGGCTCATTTTATTCGCCACCACGTTGCTATTGATCTTGCCGAACCTGACACGTTTGTTTGGCTGACGGCGGCGGTGGCGCCAACGGGCAACGCACAGGTAACCTGCTGGCCTTGATGGTCGGAGATTGCCTATGCGCCACTGCCTTGCCCTGCTAGCGTTGCTTCTGAGCCTGCCATTGTCGGCGGCGCAACTGCACCTTGAACTGGGCGCTACACCGCGCCAGTGGAGCAGCGCCGAACTGCTTGGCCACCCTGAGGCCCAGGACATCAGCATCGAACAGGACGTTTCCTACAAACGCCCCATGCGCTATCGAGCGGTGCCGCTGACCACGCTGCTGGAAGGTGTGCGCGCCAGCGATCACCTGCAGGCCGTGGCGCTGGATGGCTTTGCCGCCGAAATGCCCGCTGCGCCCCTGTTGCAGCAAGGGCCGGCACGCGCCTGGCTGGCCGTGGAAGACCCAGGCAAGCCGTGGCCGCCACTGGGCCAAGGCAAGCCAAGTGCCGGGCCGTTCTACCTGGTGTGGACTGCACCGCAGGCCAGCGGTATTCGCCCTGAGCAGTGGCCCTTCCAGATTGCCACCCTTCGCAAGCTGGCCCCGGTGGACCAACGGTTTCCCGCGCTGCTGCCCGACCCGAAACTGCCGGCCGACAGCCCGGTGCGCCAGGGCTTTGCCCTGTTCCAGCAGAACTGCCTGGTGTGCCACCGGTTGAACGGGGCGGGAGATGGGCAGGTGGGGCCGGACTTGAATGTGCCGCATAACCCGACCGAGTATTTTCAGCCGGTTTATTTGCGCAAGTTGATACGCGACCCGCAAAGCCTGCGGCAATGGCCGCAGGCGAAGATGCCGGGGTTTGCCGAAAGTGTGTTGAGTGAACAGGAACTGGATGCGCTGCTGGCCTATTTGGGGCACATGGCAGCGCGCAAGCCTTGAGGGCCTCTTCGCGGGTGAACCCGCTCCTACAAGGTGATGGACACACACCGGGGGTTGAACACAGACCGTCGTAGGAGCGGGTTTACCCGCGAAAGGGCCGGTCCTGCTGGCGAACATCCCTGGCCGTTCATCGTTGCCGCCGCCACCGTATTCGCGGGTGAAACCCGCTCCTACAACGGCAGGTGGTTTCCACCACCCATCAATGTGTAGGCGCGGGTTAACCCGCTAAGGGGGCCAACACAAAACCGTCAGGCCGTGAGCCGTTCGTGCTTGACGCCCCACCCTTCCACCTCACCCCCATACGGTGTCACCAACTGCTCGAAGGCCTCTTCAAAGTCGCCAATCCCGCCATGGGTGGCGTACATGACCTTGCTCAGTTCCAGGTGCCAGGCACCGTCGCCCAGCTCCTTCACCTGGGCATTGAGCGATTCCCCGCGAAACTGCCCGGCTGCACGACGGGCCCCTGCTTCGTCCGGGAATACGGCATAGAACTCGATGGGGTGGATCTGGGTGAAGTCGAAACCGCCTGCTTTCATCTGGCGCAGGACGTTGCTGCTGATATCGTCGTTCTGGCTGCTCATGAATCGTCCTCCTGAATAAAGCAATGGATAGACTTTCCGTGCACTACGCACCTGCCGGCAACGGCCGGGCAGTTCGAGCTGATGCAAGACGCGAATTATTGAGGCGGCGCCAACCCACAGAACAGGCAGGCCCTCCACCAGCGTAGCGCCTGCCAAGGCACCACGCAAACGTGTGGTTCAGGATGCTTCGTGAATGCTGGTGATGGTCACACCACTGTGCTCTTTGAGCCAGCGAGCGGTCGGGGAGATGATACGGTCCTGGAAGTCGTTGAGGTCCAGCTCGTCCATCACCGGAAACAGGTGTGAGCGGATGGCCCGCGCAGCGTCTTCCTCGCTGGGGCAATGCTCGGCATGCAAGAGCAATGCGGACGGTTCGCCCTTCTGGTCGGCAAAGATGACTTCCCACTCTTTCATTGAACGGACCCTCTCAGTCAACGAACACCAGGTGTGTGATGCCTGAATAACTGACCTTGGGACGGGGAGAATGTTCAGTCTGGGAGAATTGTGCCGGGCCCATTCGCGGGCTTGCCCGCGAATGGGCCGCAACGCGGCACCCGCTTACTTCGGTGTGCCGTGCACCACGCCAGCGGTGTTATCCAGCAGGCTCTTGGTCGCCGTCTGGATATACGCTTCCAGCTTCTTGAGCATTTCCGGCTGGTCCGGGCTTTCGATCAGCTCGGCCTTGAACTCGCTGCCCAACTGGTAGCGGTACATCCGCGGGCTCATGTCCTTGGACTCGATCAGGATGCGATCACCCTGCACCAGCCCGACGATCTGCTCGCTGCCCGACGGCTTGATCATGCCCACGCCCTGGTCACCCTCGGGCAGGTTGAGCAGGTCGCGTCCCCAGCACTGGTGGCGAGCCTTGCCACCCAGGCGCCCCATGATGGTCGGCACGATGTCGACCTGGGTACCCACGGTGTGGTTCACCGCACCGAATTTCTCCTGAATGCCCGGGGCAATCAGCAGCAATGGCACGTTGAAGCGGCCCAGGTCCAGTTCGGTAACCTGCTGGTGGTTGCCAAAGCCATGGTCACCGACGATGACGAACAGGGTGTCCTTGAAGTAAGGCTCTTTACGCGCCTTCTCGAAGAACTGGCCCAGCGCCCAGTCCGAATAACGCATGGCGGTCAGGTGTTCGTCCAGCCGACCCTGGCCGGTAACCTTCTCTACCGGCAAGTCCTTCGGCAGCGCATACGGCGTGTGGTTGGACAGCGTCTGCAGCAGCGCGTAGATCGGCTTCTTGCCATCGTGCCTGGCCAGCTCTTCGTTGCCGCGATCGAACATGTCCTGGTCGGATACACCCCAGGTCGGGTCGGAGAATACCGGGTCGACGAAGTCATTACGGCCGATGAAGGTGGTCATCCCCTGGTTGCCGAAGAACCCGGACTGGTTGTCCCAGGCAAAGTCGCCGTTGTAGACATACACGTCGTCGTAGTCACGGGCGCCGAGCAGGGCCGGCAGGCCCGACAGCTTATGGCCGCCTTCCGGAGTCTGCATCAGGTATTCGAAACCAGGCAGGTTGGGGAAGCAGGCCATGGTGGCGAACATGCCCTGGTGGGTGTGGGTGCCGTTGGAGAAGAAGCGGTCGAACAGCAGGCCTTCTTTGGCCAGCTTGTCGAAGTACGGGGTGATGTTATTGGGGCTGCCCAACGCGCCTACCGAGTGGCCGGCGAAGCTTTCCATCAGGATCACCACCACGTTCTTGATCGGCAGGGTACGATCAGCCGGCGGTACAAAGTCGCGGCGGATAGCGGCTTCGTCGGCGTCGACCAGCGTGTCGTTGGCGGTCAGCAGTTGCTCACGCACACTTTGCGTGGCCACGTCCTGCTCCAGTACTGGCTTCCAGATGTTGGCACGGTCCTCGTCGAAGCGGCTTTTGGCGGCGTCGATCAGGGTCAGGGTGCCGTTCAGGCCCAACTGGTTGACGAAGTTGGAGTCCGTGGTGAAAGCGTCACCCCAGCGCATCGGCGGGCCCTGGCGCAGGGTGCCACGGGCAGCGGCCACCGCCACCAGCAAGATCACCATGAACACCGCCAGGCGGTGGTACCACGGGGCAACGCGGTGCAGGCCTTCGGCACGGGTAGCGCGATCGATACCTTTGAACAGCAGGCTCAGCAGCCAGGTACCGAAGGCCCAGGCCAGCAGGTAGCGTACCACCGGGAAACCGTACCAGAGCATGCTCATGACGGTTTTCGGGTCTTCCTGGATGTACTGGAACACCAGGCCGTTGAGGCGCTGGTGGAACTCGCGGTAAAAGTCCATTTCCATCAGGCCGAGGAACATTACCACGCTCGAAGCGAGGGTCAGCCAGAAACGGAACACCCCGCGCCGGGCCATGGCCCAGGGGCTGAGCATGGCCAGCAGCAGTGGGATGCTGATGTACACCACCACCCGCAGGTCGAAGCGCAAGCCGTTGAGGAAGCCTTCGGCGACAGTCGAATATGGGGTATCACCGACCATGTCGCTGTTGTAGGCCAGCAACGCCAGGCGCACGAGGCTGAGCATCAGCATGATCACCAGGCCGCTGAGCAGCGTGTAGGCCAGGTGGGATTTCAGGGTCGGCGAAAATGACGTTCGCGCACCCTGTTGCTTCAAGGCATCCGTATTAGCCATGAATGGGAAGGTCCTAGGATTGCGGTTTGCGAAGAGGCGATGGCGCTAGACCAACGCAGCATTATGCGGATGCGGATTCTGTTTAAATCAATGTGAAAATTGTGTCACGGTCCCATTACTGGCTATGTCGGTACCGCGCCTACAGCCGCACGTTCCCCCGCGGCCCGGCAATCGCCCAGATCACCAGCCCCACCACCGGCAACAGTGCGATCAACAAGATCCACAAGACCTTGATGCCCATCTCGCTGCCACTCTTGATCACGTTGAGAATGGCCCAGATATCCAGCGCCAGAATGATCAGCCCGACCAGGCTGTTGAAGGTAGATCCCATGTCTGAATTCCTGTCCAGAGGCTTTGCTGCACAGCATAGTCAGCTATCGCGCCAATAGAAGGGAATCCTTGGCGGATGTTGCAGGTCCCTCGGTAGACTGACTGCATTCATTGATTCGAGGTTCGCATGCCATCCGCCCACAGCCAAAGCGCCGCCCCACCCTCACTGCTGCAAGCCTGGCGCCAGCAGGTCACCGATACCCCCTGGCTCAGCGCCGGCCTGGGGCTGAGCCTGCTGGCGGTGTGCGTACTGCTGGCCGCCAGCCTCTGGAACGCGGTGAACGGCGACCATGCCGACAACCTGCACCTGGCCGTGCTGGGTGGGTTGTCCGGCTTTGGCGCCACCGCGCTGGGCGCCGTGCTGGCAGTGGTGCTGCGCGATGTCAACGCGCGCACCCAGGACGTGATGCTGGGCTTCGCTGCCGGCATGATGCTGGCCGCCAGCTCGTTCTCGCTGATTCTGCCGGGCCTGGAGGCTGCCCGCGAGATCACCGGCAACGGCCCGGCCGCCGCCTTTACCGTGGTGCTGGGCATGGGCCTGGGTGTGCTGCTGATGCTGGGCCTGGACCGCTTCACCCCGCATGAACACGAAAGCACCGGCCCGTGCGGGCCTGAAGCCGAGCGCATCAGCCGGGTGTGGCTATTCGTGCTGGCGATTACGCTGCACAACCTGCCTGAAGGCATGGCGATCGGCGTGAGCTTTGCCAATGGCGACATGAACATCGGCCTGCCGCTGACCAGTGCCATCGCCATCCAGGACATCCCCGAAGGGCTGGCCGTGGCGCTGGCCCTGCGCGCCACGGGGCTTTCGAACCTGAAGGCTGCATTGGTGGCGATTGGGTCGGGCCTGATGGAGCCGCTAGGGGCGGTGATCGGGCTGGGGATTTCTACCGGCTTTGCCCTCGCCTACCCGATCAGCATGGGGCTGGCGGCGGGGGCGATGATCTTTGTGGTAAGCCACGAAGTGATCCCCGAAACCCACCGCAACGGGCACCAGACAGCGGCGACCCTGGGGTTGATGGGTGGGTTTGCGGTGATGATGTTTCTCGACACTGCGCTGGGCTGAAGATTGATGTTTCGTGAGCCGGCCTCTTCGCGGGCTCGCCCGCTCCCACAGGGTTATCACAGGGCCTGATGCGCTGGAGTACCTGTGGGAGCGGGCATGCCCGCGAACAAGCAATCACTGGTATCAGATGTGGACGGCGACTTTCAAAGCCTCCAGCGCCGGCTCGACCTTGATGCCCAGCGCTGCACCCAGCTCCATTACCCGCGCCAGGTCCTGTTGCCCCACCATGACCATCTGCATCTCGTCATCCAGCAACTGGCTGAAGTTGAGCAGCACATACCCCCCCGCCTCCTTGTTCAGCGCGCCCATCTGTACCTGGATGCGGTTGAGCGCAGTCAGTGGTTCGGTACGGGCCAATTGCTTGGGCTTGAGGGTAAACGGCACGCTATTGTCGAACGAGTCGCTGATCTGCTGGAACAGCTCCTGATAGCTGTCGGCCTGGAACACCACGGTATCCGGCAGGCTGCCCAGCACCACCCATTCACCCAAAGGAATCGGGAAAGTGTCGTCGTAGTTGATGTCGGGGTTGGCGGCCAGGAAGGCGACAGGGTCGGCGTAGGCCTGGGCGGCCTCGTCGGCGATACGCTCGATGTCTGCCTCACGCATGCAGCCGGCGCCAATGAGGCTGATGAATTCAAGCAACTGAGTTTTCATGAAAGGGGGCCTGCGACGGGTGAAAAGGCGCCAAGGATAGCCGCAAATGCCCCCTGGCGGTTAGCCGGCCAGCGTTTGCAGGCGCGCGGCGGTGTCTGCTGCACCCATGGTTTGCGCCGCCATCAGGGCGGTGATGCCGCGGGCATCCTGGTGCGCCGGGTTGGCCCCTTGTGCCAGCAGATAGTCGAGGATTTCGCTGCGGTTGAACATGGCCGCCAACATCAGCGCGGTGCGACCGTCCTGCGCGGCGGCATCCACCGGCACGCCATGCTCCACCAGCAGGCGAATCATCGCCAGGTCCCCTTTGAATGCGGCGCCGGCAATCGGCAGCTGGCCATTGTCGTTGGCAATCAGCGGGTCGGCACCCTGCTCCAGCAGCACGCGCACCGCATCGTGGTGGCCGTGGTAGCTGGCCAGCATCAGCAAAGTATCGCCCTTGTGGTTACGCAGGTTGGCCGGAAGGCCGCTGGCAAGCAGGCGCTCGAGCATTTCGGCATCGCCCTGGCGGGCACGTTCGAACACCTGCTCGGCGAACGCAGCGGTTTCGTCATCTGTCATGGTAGCGGGTGCGGTCTGGCTGGACATAGGGAACCTCCTGGCATAATTGATGGCCCAAGTGTTCGTCAGGCATGCCAGGTCGGTCAAAGGTTCAGATTCTATGGGGCCGATAGGCACTGGCTGACCCGTGCAAAATGCACTGTGCAAAATGCACGACCATGCAGCTTGCACGATACCGCTTCTGAAAATTCTCCGTAACAGCCTGTATTTACTGGGTTTTTCGCCAAACAGGATTCTGGCACGGTCACTGCAACCATCAACTCATGTCTGCCACACACCAGCCAGGAGTTGATATGGACCTCATCCAGCAAAAGTTCGCCTCGGTATTTTCGGCCTATCAGGTGAATACCCAAGCCCGGCCCGATGGCGGTGTACTGCTTACCCTGCGCGCAGCGGATGGCAAGGTTACCCGCCGGGTGCTGACTTATGGGCAATTGCACAGTGCCGAACAGCTGTCCTGGGCGATCAGTGCCATCCGTCGTGATCTGGCTGAAGAAGCAAGCGAATTGCCGGTCATCTCGATGCTGCAGAGCCAGCAGCGGTTTGCCTTGCCGACTTACCGCTGAGGGGTGTATTGCCTGAACTGGCCTCTTCGCGGGTGAACCCGCTCCTACATTGACTGTGCGATGCCTAAGGGCGGCGCAACATTGACTGTGCGATGCCTAAGGGCGGCGCAACCGCTGTAGGAGCGGGTTCACCCGCGAAGAGGCCGGCAATGCCATTACAACTCGTCGATCCCCAGAAATGCCCGCGCCGTTACATCCCCGGTAAACCGCGCCTGCATGCCCTGCTCGCTGCCATACAAGCGCAACGCCAGGCAAAATGGTGTATCACCCAGCTCGACCCAGCGCCGCGTTCCGGCCGGCACCAGCAGCTGGTCACCCTTCTCGCACAGCACCGAATACACCCAGTCGCCCAACCGCAGGCCAACCTGCGCCCGCCCGCTGACCACGGCGAACAGCTCGTCGACCTCATGCACATGTTCATCACGCACATCGACCTGTGCCGGGTCTTCACCGTCGCGGTTGAGCAACGCGAAGGCCTTGCTGCCATGCGCCGTCATCAACTCATCCAGATACACGCGGCAAACATCCAGCACCTCGTCCTGGGCGGTGCCCGGGCGCACCCGCAGGCCAGGTTCGGCATGCACAAAGCGCACGCCCTGTTCAGCTAAGGTGGCAGCGATATCGTCGTGGTGAGTCAGCACCTTGTTCGGCAGTGCCGGGCTGGCGGGGTGGAAAACGCTGAGAATGCTCATCAGGGGCGGGTCCTGGTCGGTTGCGAACAAAGGGCAATGATAACGGCTGCGGCCAAGGCTGCGGCACTGGCCATACCAAAGGTGAAGGTGGGGCCCAGCAGCTTCCAGCTGTAGCCTGAGTACAGCGCCCCCAGCGCACCGCCGGTACCCGACAGCGCTGCGTAAAGCGCCTGGCCCTGGCCCTGCTGGCGGGCGCCGAAGCTGGCCTGGACGAACGCGATGCTGGCGGCATGGAAGCAGCCGAAGGTGGCCGCGTGCAGCAGCTGGGCGAAGATCAGTACTGCCGGCTCCTGGGCCAGGTTGCCCAGCAGCAGCCAGCGCAATGCCGCCAGCAGGAAGCTGACCAACAGCACACGCTGTACGCTGAAACGGGCGAACAGGCGGCTCATGACCATGAACATCAGCACCTCGGCCACCACCCCAAGCGCCCAGAGCAGACCGATGGCACCGCGCGTGTAGCCCAAGTGCTCCAGGTGCAGGGTAAGGAAGGTGTAGTAAGGCCCGTGGCTGAGCTGCATCAGTGCCACGCACGCGTAGAACGCGATCACCCCCGGGGCACGCAACTGCTGCAGGAAGCCCCCCGTGCCGCTGCGCCCGCCCTGCTCCACCGGCTGGGCATTGGGCACCCACAGGCTGGCGGCAACGATACCGGCCATGATCGTGACCAGCGCCACCGGGTAGATGTCCAGGCTCAACCATTCGAACAAGCGGCCCAGGCCGACCACGGTGAGGATGAAACCGATCGAACCCCACAGACGTACCTGGCTGTAGCGCGACGTTTGCCCGTGCAGGTGGGCCAGGGTGATGACCTCGAACTGCGGCAGCACCGCATGCCAGAAGAACGCGTGCAGGGCCATTACCAGCGCCAGCCAGGCGTAGCTTTTGCCGAAGAAGATCAGGGCGAAGGTGGCCAGGGTGCACAGCGCGCCAAGGCGTACGATCAACAGGCGCTGGCCTGTGCGGTCGCCCAGCCAGCCCCACAGGTTAGGGGCGACGCAGCGCATCAGCATGGGGATGGCGACCAGCTCGCCGATGCGTGCCGGGGAGAAGCCCAGGTGGTCAAAGTACAGCGCCAGGAAGGGGGCGGTGGAGCCCAGCAGGGCGAAGTAGAACAGGTAGAAGCTGGACAGGCGCCAGTAGGGGACGGGTTGCATGGGATGGCCTTGTGGGGACCTGGACCGGCCTCTTCGCGGGTGAACCCGCTCCTACGCGGATTCCACCCTGTCACTGCACCTGAGGGCAGTGATATCCCAATGTAGGCGTGGGTCTACCCGCGAAGAGGCCGGTGCAGTTGGATCAGCGCTGGCCCAGCACCGGGGTATTCACTTGCACATCGGCATTCTGCGCACGGTGGCGCAGCAGGTGGTCCATCAACGCGATGGCCATCATCGCCTCGGCAATCGGCGTGGCGCGGATGCCCACGCACGGGTCGTGGCGGCCTTTGGTGATGACGTCCACCGGGTTGCCATCGACATCGATCGAGCGGCCCGGGGTGGTGATGCTGGAAGTGGGCTTCAGTGCCAGATGGGCAACGATCGGCTGGCCCGAGGAAATACCGCCCAGAATGCCGCCGGCATTGTTGCTGAGGAAGCCGTCCGGGGTCAGCTCGTCCCGGTGCTCGGTGCCGCGCTGGGCCACACTGGCGAAGCCGGCGCCGATTTCCACGCCCTTGACCGCGTTGATGCTCATCAGCGCGTGAGCCAGCTCTGCATCCAGGCGGTCGAAGATCGGTTCGCCCAGCCCGGGCATCACGCCTTCTGCGACCACGGTGATCTTGGCGCCCACCGAATCCTGGTCACGGCGCAGCTGGTCCATGTAGGCCTCCAGCTCAGGTACTTTGTCCGGATCGGGGCTGAAGAAGGCGTTTTGCTCCACCGACTCCCAGGTCTTGAACGGGATTTCGATCGGGCCCAGCTGGCTCATGTAGCCACGCACGGTGATGCCCTGGGTGGCCAGGAACTTCTTGGCGATAGCACCGGCGGCCACGCGCATGGCAGTTTCACGGGCCGAACTGCGGCCGCCGCCGCGGTAGTCGCGGATACCGTACTTGTGGTGGTAGGTGTAGTCGGCGTGGGCCGGGCGGAACAGGTCCTTGATGGCCGAGTAGTCCTTGGACTTCTGGTCGGTGTTGCGGATCAGCAGGCCGATCGAGCAGCCGGTGGTGCGGCCTTCGAACACGCCGGAAAGGATTTCCACCTCGTCGGCTTCCTGGCGCTGGGTGGTGTGCCGGCTGGTGCCGGGCTTGCGCCGGTCAAGGTCGTGCTGCAGGTCGGCGAGGGAAATTTCCAGGCCCGGTGGGCATCCATCGACAATGGCGACCAACGCCGGGCCATGGCTCTCGCCAGCGGTGGTGACAGTGAACAGCTTGCCGTAGGTATTGCCGGACATGGACGCTCCGCGAGTTCTGCCTGAAATGGACGAAAGCAGCAGTATACAGATGGTTTGATCGCCTGTGCGGGCCTCTTCGCGGGTAAACCCGCTCCTACGCGGTCACCACCAGATTCCAATGGTGTGCATCCCCCGTAGGAGCGGGTTCACCCGCGAAGAGGCCGAACCTGCCATGCACCCCCGAGAACCTTCCCGCAAACAGTGGGTCAAACCCACATCTCCCCAAGTAGTACCGTATGATGTCGCGCCTCGTCGCCTTGTTCTTCCTGCTGTGCACCGGCCTGGCCCAGGCCGCCGCACCCACTGTGCTACAACGCCCGATCGACCTGGACACCGGCCAGGGCGTGCTGCACGGCAGCCTGCTGCTGCCGCAACAGGCCACCCCGCCGCCCGTGGTGCTGATCATCGCCGGCTCCGGCCCCACCGACCGCGACGGCAACAACCCGGCCTCCGGCAAGGTCGACAACCTCAAGCGCCTGGCCCTGCTGCTGGCCAACGAGCACATTGCCAGCGTGCGTTACGACAAACGCGGGGTGGCCGCCAGCCAGCCGGCCACGCCTGACGAGCGTGACCTCAGCGTGGAGCGCTATGTGGCCGATGTGGTCGCCTGGAGCCACAAGCTCAAAGCCGACCCGCGCTTCGGCCCGCTGATCCTGATTGGCCACAGCGAAGGCGCGCTGATTGCCAGCCTGGCCGCCGAGCAGGCAGGGGCCAGCGCGGTCATCACCCTGGCCGGCAGCGGCCGGCCGCTGGCCGAGGTACTGCGCGAACAACTGGCCAAGCGCCTTCCGCCGGCGCAACTGGCCGGTGGCAGTGCCCTGCTCGACCGCCTGCAGGCCGGGCAGACCAGCCTGGATGTGCCAGCGCCGCTGCGCCAGGTGTTTCGCCCCAGCGTGCAGCCTTACCTGATCTCGCTGTTCCAGCAAAACCCGGCAGCCGCCTTTGCCCGCCTGCCCATGCCGGCGCTGATCGTGCAGGGGCGCAATGACGTGCAGGTGGACGTGACCGACGCCCAACGGCTGAAAGCGGCCAAGCCAGATGCGCAACTTGTCCTGATCGATGGCATGAACCACATGCTGCGCATCAGCCCCAAGGGCATGAGCCAGCAACGCGACAGCTACCTCAACCCCGAACTGCCGCTGGCGCACGAACTGGGTGAGCGAATTGTGACGTTCATCCAGCATTTGCCTGCGGCGTAAGTCAAACAGGCTCAGGTCTCGGGCATGCCTGCCGATACAGCAGGCATAGCTGAGGACAAGCCCTGATGACCACCTCCCCCACCGCCGTCGAGCCGGCCGAAGAACCCCAGGAAGCCCCCGCCCTGCCCTGGGGCGAGCTGACCGCCGAACATTTCCAGCTGCTACGCCTGGCAGCACTGCCGACCGACCGCAGCACCGGCGCGCGGCCGCTGCGCTTTGTGCAGTTCGGCTATGCCGAGCGCCATGACAAGGCACACAGCCTGCTGCGCATGGAAATCCAGTTGCCTGGCCAGAAGGTGCACAAAGAGCAGAACCGCCTGGACATCCGCGTCGACCATGCCGAGCGCCTGGTACGCATTGGCAATGAACATGGCCTGCAAGTGGAACCCGTGAACCGCGGCATCGGCCGTTTCATGCTGGCCCAGGGCGCCCAGTGGTTGCAGCGCAAGTGGTCGCACTACCGGGTAGAAGGCATGGCGCTGCCGAGCAAGGATGCCCTGAACGAGGACTCACGCCTGCGCCGTGACCAGTGCTTGCGCGGGGTGGGTATCGAGGTGCAGTACGAGGACAGCCAGCACCTGAAGGGCCGTACCGCAGATATGACGGTGGGCCAGCTGAAGGCCGTCTGGAGCAGCGAGCGCCTGCAACGGGTGGAGATTCTGGATGCCGCCAACCTGCTGCAGCAGGCGGACCAGCAACTGCTGGAAAAGGAAGGGCAACTGCGCGAGCGGGATGAGCGCGTGGCCAAATACCAGCGCGAGGACGGCGGATTGCGTTTCACCATTACTTGCCTGGTGGCGTTTGCCGTGTTCCAGGCAGGGCTGTTGATCTGGATTGCTACCCGCTAAGACCGCATCTGTCGGTGGAGATTGGGGCCGCTTCGCGGCCCATCGCGACACAAGGCCGCTCCCACAGATTGATCCAGCACCTTGTGGGAGCGGCCTTGTGTCGCGATGGGCTGCACAGCAGCCCCAAATAGCCTAAACGCGGGCCTTGAACAGTTCCTGATGCTGGCGGCACTGCTCCGCAGTGAGCATGAACACCCCGTGCCCGCCACGCTCGAATTCCAGCCAGGCAAAGTCCACCTCGGGGTACAACGCCTCGACATGCACCTGGCTGTTGCCCACTTCGACAATCAGCAAACCCTTCTCGGTCAGGTGGTCAGCCGCTTCGGCCAGCATCCGCCGTACCAGGTCCAGGCCGTCGCTGCCGCAGGCCAGGCCCAGTTCGGGCTCATGGTGGTACTCGGCCGGCATGTCGTCGAAGTCTTCGGCATCGACATACGGCGGGTTGGACAGGATCAGGTCGAAACGCTGCCCCGGCAAACCGCCAAAGCCATCGCCCTGCACGGTGTACACGCGACCGTCCAGGCCATGGCGTTCGATGTTCTGGTTGGCCACTTCAAGGGCCTGGAACGACAGATCGGCCAACACCACCTCGGCCTCGGGGAACACGTCGGCAGCAACGATGCCGATGCAACCCGACCCCGTGCACAGGTCCAGAATGCGCGCCGGGTCGCTGGCCAGCCACGGCTCGAAACGTTTTTCGATCAGCTCGCCAATGGGCGAACGCGGCACCAGCACCCGCTCGTCGACGATGAACGACATGCCGCAGAACCACGCCTCGCCCAGCAGGTAGGCGGCTGGTACACGCTCTTCGATACGGCGCTTGAGCAGGTGCTGAAGGCGTACCCGCTCGTCGTCCTCGAGCATGCAGTCCAGGTAGCTGTCGGCCACCTCCCATGGCAGGTGCACGGCACCGAGCACCAGCATGCGGGCCTCGTCCCAGGCATTATCGGCACCGTGACCGAAGAACAGATCATGCTCGTGGAAGCGGCTGACCGCCCAGCGGATGTAGTCGCGCAGCGTGCGCAGACGGGATGTGATCACGGGGTACTCCTATTTTCAGACCGGACAAAAGTCTAACAGCCCCACCCGCACATTTGTTCCTTTGCCTTGCCCAAAGGCTAGCCACAAGCCAGTAACCATGCCGCTTGCGTTGTCAACCATTCCCATTGGCGCCAAGGCAGGGGAGAATAGGTATACAAAAGCCCTATCCAAGGAGCCCTTGATGTCCGTTCCAACCACGATGTTTCGCCTCACTGGCCGCGACTATCCGCCGGCCAAGCTGAGCCACGCCAGCCTGATCATCATCGATGCACAAAAGGAGTACCTCAACGGTCCCCTGAAGCTGTCGGGCATGGACGAGGCCGTGGCCAACATCGCCAGGTTGCTCGACGCCGCCCGTAAAAGCGGCCGTCCGATCATCCATGTTCGCCACCTGGGCACTGTCGGGGGCCGCTTCGACCCCCAGGGGCCGGCTGGTGAGTTCATTCCGGGGCTGGAGCCGCTGGAAGGTGAAATCGTCATCGAAAAGCGCATGCCCAACGCGTTCAAGAACACCAAGCTGCACGAAACATTGCAGGAGCTGGGCCACCTGGACCTGATCGTCTGTGGTTTCATGAGCCATTCCAGCGTCAGCACCACCGTTCGCCGCGCCAAGGACTATGGTTATCGGTGCACCCTGGTAGAAGACGCGTCGGCCACCCGCGACCTGGCATTCAAGGACGGCGTCATTCCGGCCGCGCAGATTCACCAGTGCGAAATGGCCGTGATGGCTGACAACTTCGCTTGCGTGGCCCCCACCGCCAGCCTGATCTGAGCGGCTTGCAGGACCGCCCGGCAGCCGGGCGGAACCCGATGGGCAGCAGCAGGTCGAATTCCGGATATCCACCGAGGAGAGCGGAATGAAGCTTAAAGGCAGTTTCGACGCCAAGCGCCTGCGCCCGCGCGAACCGCGTAACTGGGGCGCCCGCCTGGCGGCCGGCCTGTCGGCCCTGCTGGCGACGCTGGGCGTGTTGCTGGCCATGGCCGGCGTCGCCGGCCTGCTGGGCAACTACCCTGCCCTGCAGGAACTCAACACCAACAAGCCACTGTCCAGCATCCTCACCGTGGCTGGCTTGTTGCTGCTGTGGCTGGGCGTGCGTTTCTGGCGGCGCAGCCGTATCCGCTTGCGCCGCGGGCGGGAGCTGAACCTGTCGCCGCACCTGATGAAGAAGCACGATTGATGGTTTTGCGTAACCTGTGCGGGCCTCTTCGCGGGTAAACCCGCTCCTGCAGGGATGTCACAGAGCCTGAAGGCGGCGGGGTACCTGTAGGAGCGGGTTCACCCGCGAAGAGGCCCCCACAGGCTGCACACGGCCCCACAGTCGCGTAAACTACGCCGCCTACGTGGAGGCATCATGCAAGACGACGATTTTTCCCTGTTCAAGGCCGAAGTGCGCGGCGTAAAACCGATCCGTCATGATCGTGCCGAAGTCGGCAAGCCCAAGGCCGATCGCCAAAAGCTGGCCGGCCTGCGCCAGGCGGCAACCGTGCGCAGTGACAAGGCTTTGGTCATCGATGGCATGTCCGACCAGTTCGTCATCGACGTAGGCGCCGAAGACGAGCTGATGTGGCGCCGCGATGGCGTACAGGAAGGCCAGCTGCGCAAGCTGAAGCTGGGGCAGATCCCGTTCGAGGGCAGCCTCGACCTGCACGGCATGACGGTGGAAAAGGCCCGCGAAACCTTGTGGGACTTCATCGCCGAAGCCACCAGACTGGAGGTGCGCTGCGTGCGGGTGACCCACGGCAAGGCCGCGCGCCTGGACGGCAAGCGCCCGATGATCAAGAGCCACGTCAACACCTGGCTGCGCCAGCACCCGCAAGTGCTCGGTTTTGCCTCGTGCAGTGCCCGCCACGGCGGCACTGGCGCGGTGTATGTGATGCTGAAGCGAACCATGCTCGAAGGCCGCGACGAGTAACGCCGCGCTTGCAGCGCCGCCCTCACCGCCGTACCCTTCGTTTTTGCGATTTTTTCCCACAGGTAGATCCATGTCCCTGGAACAGAACTACACCGAGATCCTCAGCCAGATTGGCGAGGACGTCTCCCGTGAGGGCCTGCTCGACACGCCCAAGCGGGCTGCAAAGGCGATGAAGTACCTTTGCCGCGGTTATGAGCAAACACTGGAAGAAGTCACCAACAACGCTTTGTTCAGCTCTGACAACAGCGAAATGGTGCTGGTCCGGGACATCGAACTGTATTCGATGTGCGAACACCACATGCTGCCGTTCATTGGCAAGGCACACGTTGCCTACCTGCCAAAGGGCAAGGTACTGGGCCTGTCGAAGGTGGCACGTATCGTCGACATGTATGCCCGCCGCCTGCAGATCCAGGAAAACCTCAGCCGCCAGATCGCCGAAGCCGTGCAGCAGGTAACCGGTGCTGCAGGCGTGGCCGTGGTGGTCGAAGCCAAGCACATGTGCATGATGATGCGCGGTGTCGAGAAGCAGAACTCGACCATGATCACCTCGGTGATGCTGGGTGAGTTCCGCGATAACGCCGCCACCCGCAGCGAGTTCCTCAGCCTGATCAAGTGATTGGTTGCTGGCCCCAAGCCGACCCTTCAGGGTCGGCTTTTGCATTTCAGGAGTTGCCCATGATCGTCAAAGCCCTGCGGGTTGGCCTCGGCCAGCTCATCGTGTTCGGTGACTGGATCAGCCGCCCGGCCAAACGCAAGCGCGACGCCGCCGCCCAGGCCCGCATCGAGCAAGCGGCCAAGGGGCTGGCGCTGTACCAGTTCCACGCCTGCCCGTTCTGCGTCAAAACCCGCCGCACCCTGCACCGGTTGAACGTGCCGGTGGCGCTGCGCGACGCCAAGAACGACCCGGTGCACCGCCAGGCCCTGCAAGAAGGTGGCGGCCGGGTGAAAGTGCCATGCCTGCGCATTGAAGAAGCCGGCAAGGTGACCTGGATGTACGAGTCCAAGGCGATCATCGCTTACCTGGATGAGCGGTTTGCCGCCATCTGACTGACGCTGCAGATCCCTCTGTGGGAGCGGGCGAGCCCGCGAAGCAGGCACCGCGGTGGTTGGCACGGGCTACGCCCGTGTTCGCGGGCACGCCCGCTCCCACAAGGATTGCGCAAGCGCCTGGAAAACAGGTCGGTTTTCAACCCACCATCGGCACATGCCGCGGGTGGCTGCTGACCCGCTCCAGCCAGGCCCTTACCGCCGGGTACTCTGCCAGGTCGAACCCGCCCTGCTGCGCCACATGGGTGTAGGCATACAACGCCACATCGGCAATCGAGTACTGCTCACCCACCAGGTAAGGCGTCATCTGCAACTGTCGCTCCATCACCCTCAACGCCTTGTAGCCGCCCTTGTGCAACTTGCGGTACTCGTCCAGGCGCTCGTCCGGCAGGCCCAGGTAGAACTGGATGAACCGCGCCACAGCAATATACGGCTCGTGGCTGTACTGCTCGAAGAACTGCCACTGCAACACCTGGGTACGCAGGCGCGGCTCGCTGGGCAGGAACTCGCTGCCATCGGCCAGGAAGTTGAGAATGGCGTTGGACTCCCACAGGTAACTACCGTCTTCCAGTTCCAGCACCGGTACCTTGCCGTTGGGGTTCATCGCCAGAAACTCGGGCGTTTCGGTCTCGCCCTTGAGAATGTCCACCGGGTGCCATTCATACGGCCGGCCCAGCAGGCTCAACATCAGCTTGACCTTGTAACAGTTACCCGACTGGTAGTCGCCATAGACCTTGTACATCGACCCTCCCTGCAAAGCAGTTTCGCAATTGCGCCCAATATGTGGCGACTGTACGGCTAAAAGCAATGGCCGCTGTATGGCAAGGATCAACCTTGCTCGCTGTAGTCTGAAAAAACTGCTTACACCTTTACAAGGATTTTGTTCATGACCGATGCCACTTCCGCACGTCTGCGGCCCCTGGCAGACACCTCCCCGTCGGCGGTGGTCGCCGGCTTCATTGCCATGCTCACCGGCTATACCAGTTCGCTGGTGCTGATGTTCCAGGCCGGCCAGGCAGCCGGGCTGACCACCGCGCAGATTTCGTCATGGATCTGGGCGCTGTCGATCGGCATGGCGGTGTGCAGCATCGGCCTGTCGCTACGCTACCGCACACCGATCACCATCGCCTGGTCCACCCCCGGCGCGGCGCTGCTGATCACCAGCCTGGGTGGGGTCAGCTATGGCGAGGCCATTGGTGCCTACATTACCTGTGCCTTGCTGGTGCTGGCGTGCGGCCTGACCGGCAGCTTCGAGCGCCTGGTCAAGCGCATTCCGGCCTCGCTGGCCTCGGCACTGCTGGCGGGCATCCTGTTCAAGATCGGCAGCGAAATCTTCGTGGCCGCGCAGCACCGCACATTGCTGGTACTGGGCATGTTCTTCAGCTACCTGCTGGTCAAACGCCTGTCGCCGCGCTATTGCGTGCTTGCCGCACTGTTGGTGGGCACGGCATTGTCCGGCGCGCTGGGCCTGCTGGACTTCAGCGGCTTCCACCTTGAAGTGGCCAAGCCGGTGTGGACCACGCCAAGCTTCTCGCTGGCGGCAACCATCAGCATCGGCATTCCGCTGTTCGTGGTGGCCATGACTTCGCAGAACATGCCCGGCGTGGCCGTACTGCGTGCCGACGGCTACCAGGTACCGGCCTCGCCGCTGATTTCGGCCACCGGCTTCGCCTCGCTGGTGCTGGCGCCGTTCGGCTCGCATGGGGTCAACCTGGCGGCGATCAGCGCGGCGATCTGCACCGGGCCGCATGCCCATGAAGACCCGAACAAACGCTACACCGCGGCGGTGTGGTGCGGGATTTTCTACGGCATTGCCGGGGTGTTCGGCGCCACCTTGGCGGCACTGTTCGCGGCATTGCCGAAAGAGCTGGTGCTGTCGATCGCGGCACTGGCGCTGTTTGGCTCGATCATGAACGGTTTGACCGTGGCCATGAGCGAGGCGCGCGAGCGGGAGGCAGCGGTGATCACCTTCATGGTGACCGCTTCGGGGCTGACCTTGTTCTCGATTGGTTCGGCGTTCTGGGGGATTGTGGCGGGGGTGTTGGCCTTGGTGATGCTTAACCCGCGCAGGGGGTGAGGGTTGTTGTTGCCTGTGGCGGCCTATTCGCGGGTAAACCCGCTCCTACAACGGGCTTTGTAGGAGCGGGTTTACCCGCGAATAGGCCGGCACAGACAACGAGATTACAACCTGAAATGCCCCACCATGCCCTTCAGGTCGGTGCCCAGTTGCGCCAGCTCGACACTGGACCGGGCATTGTCCTGCATCGCCAATGCCGCCTGGTCCGCACTGCCGCGAATCTGCGTGACACTGCGGCTGATCTCTTCCGCCACCGAACTCTGCTGCTCGGCGGCTGCGGCAATCTGCTGGTTCATCTGCTGAATCAATGACACCGCTGCGGCAATGCTGCCCAGCGCGCTTTCGGTCTGCAGGGCATCGGCCACGGCCAGCCGTACCAGCTCGGTACTGCCACGAATCTGCGCCACCGACTGCTGGGCATTGCCGCGCAGGCTGGCCACCAAGGTTTCGATCTGCTCGGTGGATTGCCGCGTACGCCGCGCCAGCGCGCGCACTTCATCGGCCACCACGGCAAAGCCACGCCCCTGCTCGCCGGCGCGGGCAGCCTCGATGGCGGCATTGAGCGCCAGCAGGTTGGTTTGCTCGGCCACGCTCTTGATCACTTCCAGCACATCGCCAATGGTGTGGATTTCGGCACTGAGGCTGTCGATGCCGGCGCTGGCAGCTTCTGCCGCCGACGCCAGTTGCTCGATGCGCTGCATGCTCTGGCGCACCACCTGCTGACCGGAGTCGACCTTCTCGTCCGCCGCCTGGGCCGCCTGCGCCGCCTCCTCGGCATTGCGCGCCACATCGTGCACGGTGGCAGTCATCTGCTGCATGGCGGTAGCGACCTGCTCGGTTTCCTCTTTCTGGCTGCCCACCTCGCGGTTGGTCTGCTCGGTCACCGTCGACAACGCCTGGGCGCTGCCGGCCAATTGTTCGATGCCCTGCTGCAAGCCGCTGACAATGCCCGAAAGCCCCGCCGCCATCTGCTGCATGGCCTGCATCAGTTGCCCCACCTCATCCCGGCGCGGCGCCTGGGCGTCGAAGCCCAGTTCACCCGCCGCAATGCGCTGGGCGCGGGCAATCACATGCTTCAACGGGCCGACCACAGCCCGGGTAATCAGCCAGGCCGCCAACACGCCTACAAGCAACGCCAGCGCCGTCGCCAGGCCGATGGCCAGGGCATTACGCTGCAGCTCGCCTTGCAGGGCCTGCTCTTGCCCAAGGTAGGCTTGGTCGACACGCCCGGTCACCCGCTCGGCGCTGGCTTGCAACTGCGCCTTGAGCCCCTGCTCGCGGGCCAACTGGTCGGTGTATTCGTTGAGTTTTTCCGAGAAGCTGCCAATGTGCCCAGCCACTTCACCCAGCACGCTCTGGTAGCCGGCATCGCCAACTGCGCCTTGCAACTGGCTGACCAGGCCGGCGGCCTCCACCGTCTGGGCAATACGCTCCTGGCTCACGCCCTCCTCGCCCTTGCGGCTTTTATCCAGACGCACCCGTGCTTCGTCCATGGCCTGCAGCATCAGCCGCGACACCTGGGCCACCTGCGCGGCTTGCTCAAGAAACTCGCTACCCTGCTGGCCTTGGGACTGCTTGAGGGTATATGCGCCGTCATCGGCCAGGCCGGCCTGCAGCACATCAAGGTTATTGGAGACGTTGGACACCGACCAGCTGGCCATGTCCAGCGCCAGCTCCTTGGCCTGCACAGCCTCGACAAAGGCTTCGAATGCCTGGCCATAGGCGGCAAGATCGGTTTGCGCCGCGGCCAGCGCCGGCAGGCCTTGGGCGCGTTCGACCAAACCCTGCAGGCCGCCACGCAAGGCGTCGGCCTGCTGAATGTCGGAGCGCAGGGCAAATGCCTGCTCATGCTCGCGCAAACGCAGCAAGTCGGTATTGAACTGAGCCAGCTGACGCAAACTGTCGAAGCGCTGGCCAACGCTTTGCAACGCCACAACGCCGATAGCCGCCACCGCCAGCGTCAGCAGCAGCACCAGGGCAAAGCCCAGGCCAAGTTTGCGGGCCATGCCCAGGTTGGCCAGCACACCGTGCTTGCTCGCGCCCATCACCGATCCCCTTTCAGCCAGTGAGGTTATCCCGAAGGCTAAGGGTGGCAACGTTGCCTGCCAATGAACAAGGGGGTGGCGCCAGAATAGTGTCAAATAGCTATGTCTTGTCGTTTTTGGCTGCAAAGGGGTCGCTTTCAGTGCCCGCTGTAAGCAATATCACTAGGCCATCAATGATAGCCCGCCCCTCAGCCTGCGACGGTGCTTTCCCATATTAAATCGACGCAAGTAAGCCATTAATTTATTCCAATCCACACTTTATAAAACACTATTGACGCCATTAAATTTGCGCCAAACAGAGGGTATTGAAATTTTTTTAAATACCCCTGCACACATTAAAAACGTCGCTATCGTGATCGGTAACTGGCCCGTTCTCCGGACCTGCAGTGCACCCTGGAGTTTGTAATGAAAACAGCCATATTTACTGCTGTGGTCACCCCGTTGCTGCTGTTTACTGTGCCAACCGTTGGATATGCCGATACTTCCACCGCACCGATATTCACCCTCGGCCTACAAGGGAGCTACACCCAACTGGAATTGAACGGCCCCAAGGATGACACCGAAGATATGCCCGAAGGTGGTTTATTCATCAATTACGGCAACAAGATGACGGCCAGGCAAGGCCTTGTCTACCAGGCCGAAGCCAGCGGCATGTACTCGAAACAGCATGACCAGAAGCTCAAGGACGGCCAGGCCGACCTGGACCTGGGCTGGCGGCTGGCGCTGGCGGAACGGCATTCAGTCGACCTGGTGCTGGGCGCCGGCTACAAATGGAACCGGTTGGAACCCAATACCAGTCGTCATGATGTCGACCTTACCAACCGCACGCCATTCGCCAAGCTCGCAGCGGGGTACAATTACCGCTTCAATAATGCCACCCTGCGTTTCGAAGCGGGCATACGCCAGGTCATCAATGGCGACTCGCAATTGAAAATACATGGCATCAGCAGTGAAGAGGTTGATTTGAAAGATACCACCAACCCCTTTGCCGAACTTAGCGTGCTCTTCAACCAACACGGTACTGTGCCGGTATACGCTTCGCTTTACTTCAGCCGCTACAACTATGAACTGGACGGGCAGTTCCAGATGACCGCCTCGGACGAACAAACCCGTGACGAGTATGGCTTGAAGATAGGCGTCAGCTTTTAGCCGGGGGCCAGCTGCCTGCGCGGCTTGCTCAGGAAAGGCCTGGGCACGCCCATCCTGTCCATGCGCGACATGGTGGGCTTTGGCCTGGTGATTGCACTTGCAAAGGGCGGGCTTGCCCGCGAAGCAGCCCGCACGGCAACCACTCAGATCGCCGTGGCCCCGCCATCTACCGTCAGGCAATGCCCGGTGGTAAACGCCGCGCCGTCACTGCACAGGTACAGCACGGCGCTGGCGATTTCCTCGACCTTGCCAATGCGCCCCACCGGGTGCATGGCTGCGGCGAACTCCGCCTTGCGCGGGTCGGCCTGGTAGGCGCGGCGGAACATGTCGGTGTCGATCACGGCCGGGCACACGGCGTTCACGCGGACGCCCTTCTTGGCGTACTCAATGGCCGCCGACTTGGTCAGGCCGATGACCGCATGCTTGCTGGCGCTGTAGATGCTCATCTTCGGCGCCGCCCCAAGCCCCGCCACCGACGCGGCATTGACGATGGCCCCACCGCCTTGGGCCAGCAACAAGGGCAACTGATACTTCATGCACAACCACACGCCCTTCACGTTCACACCCATGATGGCATCGAACTCCGCTTCGCTGCCTTCGGCCAGGCGGTGTTGCTCGATCTCGATCCCGGCGTTGTTGAAGGCGTAGTCCAGCCGGCCGTACGCGGCAATCAGGCGCTCATGCAACTGGCGCACGTCGGCGTCGCGGGTAACGTCGCAGGCAATGAACAGCGCTTCGCCGCCCGCCGCGTGGATCAGCGCCACGGTGGCCTCGCCGCCAATCGGGTCGAGGTCGGCCACCACCACTTTCATGCCCTCGTGGGCGAACGCCAGGGCGGTTGCCCGGCCGATGCCAGCAGCCGCGCCGGTCACCAGGGCTACCTGGCCAGAAAAGGTCATGCTCATCACGTGCTCCTGTGAGGGTTTGGGTGGGGTTCAGAGCATAGTCAGCCACCACTCGGCCGGGCAGCATCATCACAGCAACGGTTGGGCTACCATGCTTGTCAGTGATTTTAAGGAACCGCCTTCATCAACAAGGTAGATTGAACACCTAATGCCCTCCACTGCCCACAAGGACCCGCCATGACCCAGACCAACCGCCGCTTCCTGCTTGCCAAACGCCCGGTCGGCGCCGTGCGCCGTGACGACTTCAGCTTCGAGACCGTACCCGCCGAACAACCCGGCGAAGGCCAGATACTGGTGCGCAACCTGTACCTGTCGCTGGACCCGGCCATGCGCGGCTGGATGAACGAAGGCAAGTCCTACATCCCGCCCGTGGCCCTGGGCCAGGTAATGCGTGCGCTGGGTGTCGGTGAGGTGATTGCCTCCAATCACCCCGGCTACCAGCCCGGCGACCACGTGAGCGGCGCCCTCGGTGTGCAAGACTACTTCACCGGCGAGCCCCAGGGCCTGCACAAGATCGACCCCAAGCTGGCCCCCCTGCCCCGTTACCTGTCAGCGCTGGGCATGACCGGCATGACCGCCTACTTTGCCCTGCTGGACGTCGGCCAACCCAAAGCTGGCGACACCGTGGTCATTTCCGGCGCGGCCGGTGCGGTGGGCAGCATTGTCGGGCAGATTGCCAAGATCAAAGGCTGCCGCGTGGTCGGTATTGCCGGCGGTGCCGAGAAGTGCCAGTACCTGAAGGACGAACTGGGCTTTGACGGCGTGATCGACTACAAGGCCGAAGACGTGCTGGCCGGCCTGAAGCGCGAATGCCCCAAAGGCGTAGACGTGTACTTCGACAACGTGGGCGGCGACATCCTCGATGCCGTGCTGACGCGCATCAACTTCAAGGCACGCATCGTGATTTGCGGCGCGATCAGCCAGTACAACAACAAAGAAGCCGTGAAAGGCCCGGCCAACTACCTGTCGCTGCTGGTGAACCGCGCGCGCATGGAAGGCTTTGTGGTGATGGATTACAGCAAAGATTACGGCAAAGCCGCGCTGGAGATTGCCGGCTGGCTGGCCAGCGGGCAGGTGAAGAGCAAAGAGGATGTGGTGGAAGGGCTGGAAACCTTCCCGGAGACCTTGTTGAAGCTGTTCAGCGGGGAGAATTTTGGCAAGCTGGTGTTGAAGGTTTAAACGCCCTGCACGGCACCGATGGCCCGGCACAGCCCGTCGTAGGAGCGGGTTTACCCGCGAATAGGCCGGACCTGCCGGCCAATATCCCCCAGTCATGCACCGTCGCCGCAGCCACCGCATTCGCGGGCAAGCCCGCTCCTACATCCCGTCGTAGGAGCGGGTTCACCCGCGAAAGGGCCGGGCCTGCCGGCCAATTTCCACCGGCCGTTCACCGTTGCTGCCGCTACCGTATTCGCGGGTAAACCCGCTCCTACACACGGATCGGGGGTGCAGGCACATCAGGGGTTCGACACAGGCATCGGTGGTGGGCCCACATCGGTGGTTCGGCGCAGGCCCCTGCTGGACAACCGCAGGTTAATTACCCGCGGATCTCCGCCACCACCGCTGCCAACGCTTGCGCAGGGTCTGCGGCCTGGCTGATCGGCCGGCCGATCACCAGGTAATCCGAACCGGCATCCAGTGCCTGGCGTGGGGTGAGGATACGGCGCTGGTCATCCTGCGCGCTGCCCGCCGGGCGAATGCCCGGGGTCACCAATTGCAGCGAGGGGTGCGCCGCCTTCAGTGCCGGGGCCTCGAGCGCCGAGCACACCAAACCGTCCATACCCGCTTTTTCCGCCAGCGCCGCCAACCGCAGCACCTGCTCTTGGGGGTCGACATCCAGGCCAATGCCGGCCAGGTCTTCACGCTCCATGCTGGTCAGCACGGTCACGCCAATCAGCAACGGCTGCGGGCCGCTGCGCTTGGCCAGTTCTTCACGGCAGGCGGCCATCATGCGCAGGCCACCGGAGCAATGCACGTTGACCATCCACACGCCCATCTCGGCGGCAGCCTTTACCGCCATGGCGGTGGTGTTGGGAATGTCGTGGAACTTGAGGTCCAGGAACACTTCAAAGCCCTTGTCACACAGGGTTTCGACAATGCCCGAAGCGCTGCTGGTGAACAGCTCCTTGCCAACCTTCACCCGGCACAGCGCAGGGTCAAGCTGGTCAGCCAGCTTCAGGGCGGCCTCACGGGTAGGGAAATCCAGGGCGACGATCAGGGGCGTCTGGCAGGCGGACATGGGCAGGGTCTCTTGGCAAGTCGAAAACGGCGCGCATTGTAAACGAAGTGACGCAGGCTTTGGGGCCCGCAGGTCACGGAATTGGCCCAGCAAGGCCTGGCACCTATAATTGAACCAACGGAACGGGCAATTGCTCAAAATTCATGTAACCGTTGCCCACGGCCCGATCTAAGGAGAACGACAATGCCCTGGTATGCCTGGCTGATACTCATCATAGCCCTCGGCTCGATTGTCGGCGGGTTGATGCTGCTGCGCGACACGGCCAAGAAACTGCCGCTGACCGAAGAACAACTGCGCAAGGTACATGAGCGTAATGCCGAAGCGGATGCCAAGGACGCACAGGACCGCTAAAGGCCGGGCCAGGGCATCACCCCGGCCCCTGCCCGCTTACTCCACCATCACCTTGTCCCGGTTGCGCTCCAGCAACGCATTGCCTATCCCCTTTATCTCCAGCAGCTCATCCACCGAAGCAAACGGCCCATTGGCCTCGCGGTAGGCCACGATAGCCTCCGCCTTGGCCTTGCCAATGCCATTCAGCTCCTTTTGCAGGGTGAGTGCATCCGCCGTATTCAAGTCCAGCCTCGGCGCCTGCTGTGCCTGAGCCTGGGCCACCACCGGCACCGGTTCGGCCACTGCCATGGTGCTGGCCGGGGCGGCGCTAAGGGAGAACGACAAACTGGCGAACAGCGGCAGCAGCAGGTACGACAGAACGTTATTGCGCATGGTCAACACTCCTTGGGTTGGTCATTTTCCAGCAACCGCTTTCCTTCGGCTGCGCAACCAACCCTAGCGGGTAACCCGGCCGCACAATACCCAACCACCCCGGCGAATGGTTACCGAATCGGTCAGCAAAACGTTCAACTTCGCCCACCCACCAACCGTCGCCGTTTCCTCCCCGTTCGGCCCCGACCCTGAATGCACAAGCCCCTGGCCCTGTGCCTGTAGCCAAATCCCCGTTTGTCCGATACCCCCTGCCCACCATTGCCCGGCCATTGCCCTACAACGCCCGCCGAACAAGGCTCGCCCGGTAAACCGCCCTCCCCCAGTCGGCAAGCATCCCCCTGGCAAACTGGCACGCCATTGCCCGCCTGCTAGATTTCTTGAGCAATGGACACCGGCCTGCTTCAAGGACCCGAGCAAGAGGATCACTGCCGTGCCCCTCAAGACCCTGACTGTTTTCGGTACCCGCCCAGAAGCCATCAAGATGGCCCCGCTAGCCCTGCAACTGGCGCAGGACAGCCGCTTCGAAGCCCGCGTGTGCGTCACCGGCCAGCACCGGCAAATGCTCGACCAGGTGCTGGAGCTGTTCGGTATAAGCCCCGATTACGACTTGAACATCATGAAAGCCGGCCAGGACCTGACCGGTGTGACCACTGCCATCTTGCAAGGCATCCGACCGGTGCTGGCCGCGTTCAAGCCCGACGTGGTGCTGGTGCATGGCGACACCGCCACCACCTTTGCCACCAGCCTGGCGGCTTACTACCAGCAAATCCCCATTGCCCATGTTGAGGCCGGCCTGCGCACCAACAACCTGTATTCACCCTGGCCCGAAGAAGGCAACCGGCGCCTGACCGGGGCCCTTGCCGCGCTACACTTTGCGCCCACCCCCACCTCGCGCGACAACCTGTTGCGCGAAGGCACCGACCCGGCGCACATCTTCACCACCGGCAACACCGTGATCGACGCCTTGCTGGAGGTGGAGCAAAAGCTGCAAAACCCCGCGCTCAAGGCCCGTTTCGCCAGCCAGTTCAGCTACCTGGCAACCGAACGCCGGCTGTTGCTGGTCACCGGCCACCGGCGCGAGAACTTTGGTGGCGGCTTCGAGCGCATCTGCCAGGCCTTGGTGCAGACTGCGCGGCAATTCCCCGAGTTGGACGTGGTATACCCGGTGCACCTCAACCCCAACGTGCGCGAGCCGGTCAACCGGCTGTTGGCGGATGTAAGCAACATCCACCTTGTCGAACCGCTGGATTACCTGCCGTTCGTTTACCTCATGACCCGGGCCTATGTGATTCTGACCGACTCGGGTGGCATTCAGGAGGAAGCGCCGGCCTTGGGCAAACCGGTGCTGGTGATGCGCGACACCACCGAGCGCCCGGAAGCCGTGGCGGCAGGTACGGTCAAGCTGGTGGGCACCGAAGTGGCATCGATTGTGCGGGCGTTGAGTACCTTGCTGACCGATGAGGCGGCGTATCGCGAAATGAGCTTCGCCCATAACCCCTATGGCGATGGCAAAGCCTGCGCGCGCATACGCGAAGCCCTGGCCACCTGGAACAGCCCCCACCGCTCAATGTAGGAGCGGGTTCACCCGCGAATACGATAGCCGCAGCCCCGCTGCCCCCCCAGTAAAACCTGGCCAGCAGCCCCACCCCGACTGAACCCACCCCCAGCTCGGCGTAGGAGCGGGTTCACCCGCGAATACGGTAGCCGCAGCACCGCTGCCCCCCCAGTAAAAACTGGCCAGCAGCCCCACCCCGACCTGAACCCATCCCCGCTCGGCGTAGGAGCGGGTTCACCCGCGAATACGATAGCCGCAGCCCCGCTGCCCCCCAGTAAAAACTGGCCAGCAGCCCCACCCCGCCCTGAACCCATCCCCGCTCGGCGTAGGAGCGGGTTCACCCGCGAATACGGTAGCCGCAGCACCGCTGAACACCCAGTAAAAACTGGCCAGCAGCCCCCCTTCCGCGTGTAAACCCACCCCAACAACGGTCAACAATCACGGCGAAGAGATTTGCCTTGGGATGCACATTCCGCACGTCAGACTTTCCTGAAACCCTGCCCCACCCCTTCAGCTCGGACAACCAAGCGAACTATCCTACGCACCAGTCAGAAGCAGCTGAATTGTCGGGGAAATGCCTCAGGGATAACGTCACCGGGTCGCCATGTTGGTGACCGGGTGTGAGAACCCGTTGCGCACTGCTGCTCTACTGTTCAATGGCAGCCATTCGCGGGCAAGCTTCGGCTTGGCCGGTTTCAGTGCATCGGTTTCTCACCCCGCGCAATGGCTGCCACCTTTGTCCGTGAGAAAGATCGAGGTGGTGGGTTCTGTCAACGCACTGGGTTCTCACCATGAAAAACCACAACCAATCCCCCCTCCTCACCGCAGGCATCGAAACCTTCCTCGAAGCCGGCAACCCCACCCTGAACCTGCTCCGCGTCCAACCCGGCGTCCCCATCGATGACGCCTATGAACACGTCTCGGTCCTGCTGGGCTATTGCAAGCACTTGGTACGCGAAGGCGATATGGAAGACGACCACAAGATGCTGGGCGCAGCGGATTACCTGCTGGCCACCGCAAAAGCCCTGATGAACGACATCGAGATTGCGAAGAACAGGCATCCCTGAAGGGTATGACGCGAGACCAGGCGAGGCTATGCCTCGCTTGCAGTCAGATGGAATGGGCAATATCAGGCAAGACCTGCCGAGGGCAGGCCACTGAGCTGAACAAGCCCACACTGTGGGAGCGGGCGTGCCCGCGAACACCGGCACAGCCGGTGCCATCCCCAACAATCCCGCAAAGAATCAGAGCCCCCTTCCAGCCCCGCCCCTCAAATCAACGTGCGCGGATAAACACTGATAAACGCCGAAATGGCAATCGCATCCCCATCATCCACCTTCACCCGCGGGCTCTGCCCCGAGCGTTTGATATCCGAAGCAAAATCAGCGGCCTTGAACGCCTGCTCAAGCTCGTCACTGCCGACCCCGCCATAAACGACCACCTGGGTACCGGTATTGTGCTTCTGCAGGGGCAACTGCTTGATCTGAACCTGCACACCCGCCTTGGTCAGCGCAACGGCAATTTCCTTGGCAAAGCGCACAGCCTCCTTGTCGTCTTTGTGAATATTCAGCAGCACCACCGGTGCCAGCGTCTTAGCCTTCAGCTCGCCCGCCAATGCCTTGAATGCGTCATGCGCCTGCGGCGTCAGCGTTCTGGGCTTGAGGCTGGCTTCCAGCTTCAACCGCTCGGCCCTCTCGCGCTCCAGTTCGGCCCTGAGCGCGTCGTTCTGCTCAATGAGTTGCTCGATCTCCAGCCTGGCCTGCACATCCGACTCGTGGACGACAGTAACCCCTTGCGCCCCCCGCGAAACGGGCACGTCGGCATGCTGGTTTTTTACATCCGAGGTCATATGGGCAATGATCATCGCACTGGCGGCGATCAGCGCAGCGATTACCGCAGTGGCAGAGGCTATGGCATGGATAAGGCTGGCTGCGTCTGCTGAAATATCAGGCATAAACAACTTCTTGAAGTTAGGGATGTTCATCGTTTCACGGTCAGGCAGGCGTGCCGGGCAGATGCCACGGTACGGGTATAAGTCAAGCCAGAAGGCTAGCGAGGCCTGGCAGAGTGCCATAATTTTGCGGATTTTGCTGCTAAGACATGGAGTTCGCGGCCAGTGTCGCAGGTTACCCTGCGTTTGATCCCTCCCCTCTGAAGCGGATAACCTGACCTCTGGGCCAGGGCTTCGCACTCAACGCAAGGGCAGAGCAGGGGTGAGTAGGATCGTTCTAACCACGGAGGCATCTCCTCTCCCTGCTTAGAAGCAAAAATCTTGATTAAAAGCCGCAAGCATGCGGGCCCGCATCACCCGTCCAGCCCCAATCAGCGCTCTTCCAGTTCATGATCACCTGCCGCATTTGCTTGTTGTTTTTTTGGCTCTGCATCAAATAGCTCCTACCGCGCGTGCGGCTTCGGCCGATTGTGAGATGTGCATATACCGCTCCAACGCATCACGAACACGAAAAACATCCCTATTACGGCTGACATACCAATGACCAAGACGGATATGACAAAGGCGTAACCTGAAAACCTTTGAGACTGTCCTTGTCTGATTCACTAACTACCAACGACTACAGCGTTGAGCTCGAACGAAATCATCTGCCAAGGTTGCTGGGCACGCTCAAGCCAGAATCGGATGCAGGAGTCGAGGTACATTGTCCAGCATGTGATCGACGAACGGCAGCAAGCCTTCACAGAGATTCGGCCCACCTCGCTTGACGCTTATGCCCTCTGACGCTTAATCTTCCGCCCCTTAGAACAGGGAAGTATTCGGAAGACTCCGCTCGCAGTCGCAACAGCGCTCCTTTCCTGAAGATGAATTCCGGCGTGCCACAGGCGCGCTGCTTTGCTTTGCGGTTGCCACTTTGAAGCCTCGTTCCCCGCTGCAGATTCAGAAATCGGTCATCTTCGCCCTAGTCCTGCGCGAGGCCCGTGCGCGGGTTGGAAAAAGTCGCCTGGGCGCGCTCTGGATGCTGCTTGAGCCCATCGTTCACCTGCTGGTGTTCTCCCTTCTGTTTGCAATGCTACGTGGCCGCACCCTCTCCGGCGTCGAGTACCCGGTGTTCATCCTGGTCGGCATGGCCCCCTTCCTGCTCTATCGAAATACCGCCCTCCGGCTCATGGATAGCCTAAGGGAAAACCGCTCCTTGTTTGGCTACAAGCAAATCAAGCCACTGGACACCTACTTGGCCCGCGTCATTGTCGAAACCTGCATCGCAGCCACGGTTTATGCCATCCTGGTCTTCGGCTTTGCGTGGTATGGCTTCGACATGTCCATTCACAGCCCTCTTGAGTGGGTCGCGACCCTGCTACTCGGCCTGCTATTTGCCTTTAGCCTGGGCATGCTCCTTGCGCTGATAACCCACGCCCTTCCCAGCGTGAAAATCGTCATTCGCATGGCCTTCTTCCCACTCTATTTCATCTCGGGCGTGCTGCTTCCAGCCTCTTACCTGCCGCAGGCAATGATGCCAGTGCTGCTGCTCAACCCGTTCCTGCACATTCTCGAACTGATCCGTGCAGAAGTACTGCCCCATTACACCCCGGTCGACGGTGTATCCGAGACCTACGTCATCAGCTTTACCCTGGTATTGCTGTTCCTGTCGCTGGGCGCCTACCGCGCTCGCAGGATGCACCTGATTTCCACCAAGAACGGTTAAGTACAGGCCAAACGTGTTCGAGCTCAGAAACGTCACCAAGTCGTACCTCACGCCGAATGGCCGCCGATACGTCTTTCGCAACCTGTCGCTGGCAATCCCGCCAGGCAAGAACATTGGCTTGATCGGCCGCAATGGCGCCGGCAAGTCCACGCTCATGCGCCTGCTTGGCGGCGCAGACGTTCCCGACTCCGGCACAATCATTACCGACCGCAGCATTTCATGGCCGGTCGGTTTGACAGGCGGCTTTCAGGGCAGCATGACCGGGCGCGACAACATCAAGTTCGTCTGCCGAGTCTATGGCGCTACGGGCGAAGCCATGCGCGAGAAGATCCGCTACGTGCAGGAATTCGCAGAGATCGGTGACTGGATCGACGAGCCAATCAAGACCTACTCCTCCGGCATGCGCTCTCGCGTAGCGTTTGGTTTGAGCATGGCCTTCGACTTCGACTACTACCTGATCGACGAAGTGATGTCGGTGGGCGATGCACAGTTCAAGCGCAAGTGCGCCGAAGTGTTCAAAGACAAGCTGCAGAAATCCAACGTCGTACTGGTCTCTCACTCCATGCCCGAGATCGAGAAGCTATGCGATGTGGTGCTGCTGGTTCGTAACGGCGGCATCCAGGTGTATGACGACGTTGCCGAAGGCATCAAGGCCTACAACAGCTGATCAACCTACTCCAATTACGCAGCACCGTTCGACTTCAAGGATGCATCCAACTATGAGCAGCACAGGTAACAAGAAGGGCTGGCGCCTGGCGATCGCCATGGTGGTCTTGCCAATGATCCTGGCAAGCGTCTATTACGGCGTATTTGCCATAGACCGCTTCGTCAGCTCCGCCCAAGTGGTGGTACGCCAGGATGGCGGTAATCAGGGCGCTCAGATGCCCGGCCTTGCAACCTTACTGACCAGCGCCAACCCGGCATCGCGAGAAGAAACCCTGTACCTGCGCGAATACATCACGTCGACGGACATGATGCTTCTGCTTGAGGACCGCCTGCACTGGGTGGAGCAGTACGCAGCCCAACGTCGCGACGTATTCTTCTGGCTCAACAAGGACGCAGCTCGCGAAGACCTGCTGAAGTACTACCAGCGCATGGTTTCGGCCCACTACGACGAAACGACCGGCCTGCTGCGCGTCGAAGTCCAGGCGTTCACACCGGAACTGTCCGAGAAAATGCTGCGCGTCATCCTTCAGGCAAGCGAGCACTTCGTCAACGAAGTCAGCCACAGAATTGCCCGCGAGCAAATGAAGTTCGCCCAAGGGGAACTGGAAACCGCGCGCATCAACTACGCCACACGCAAAACCCAGCTTCTGAACTTCCAGAATGAGAACAAGGTACTGGACGGTGGCAACAGCGCACAAAGCCGCGCCACAATCATCGCCGACCTTGAGAGCCAGTACACCAAAGAGCAAGCAGCCCTCACCGAGATGTCGTTCAAGCTGCGCGGTGATGCCCCGCAAATCCGTCAGCAAAAGCAGAAAGTCGAAGCGATCACCCAGCAGTTGGCCAAAGAAAAACGTCTGCTGGTATCGTCCCCTAACGGCTCGCAGCTGAACGTGGTTGCATCGCGCTTCCAGCAACTGACACTGGATGCCGGCATTGCTGAAGAAACGTATAAAGCCTCTGTGGCCGCACTGGACAATGCACGCGTCGAAGCCAGCAAGAAAATTCGCACCCTGGTGACCGTAGTTAGCCCCAACACCCCCCAATTAGCACTGTATCCGGAGCGTTGGTACAACCTGGCAACCATTTTGCTGGGCCTGCTGATGCTTTATGGCATCACCCGATTCATTCTGGCTTCGATCGAGGATCATCGTGATTAAATCCCTTGCTGTCTCTCGCACCTTCAACCTGAAGCTGGCAGCACTCGCCCTGGCAACCCTGGGCCTCGCCGGCTGCAGCGGCACACTGTCCGGCGCTGGGCCGTACAAGGGTGCGATCGAGGCAAAAACCGACGCTTACAACCTGGTCGACATCAACGCCAAAACCATCGCCCCTTACATGCACGAGGCTCAACAGCCCGCATTGGCCACGGTGATTAAACCTGTGTCGCCAGAAGTTCGCCTGATGCAGGGCGACGTGCTCAATGTGCTGATCGCCGATACCGCACCCGAGGGCTCTGCACTGTTTGCCCCGCTTGCTACCGGCGGCACTCAGCTGAAGACGCGCATCGATGCTCAAGGCATGCTCTCGCTGCCTTACGTGGGCCGCCAATTTGTTGCAGGCATGACCCTGAACCAGGTTGAAAACCTTATCCGCCGACAACTCAAGGGCATCACCACCGACGTGCAAACCCACGTTGAACTGGTAGGCGACCTGTCGGGCTCGGTACTGGTGGCTGGCGCAGTAAAAACGCCAGGCCGTTTCAGCACTCTGCAAGGGCCACTCACCCTGCTTGACGCCATCAACCAGGCAGGCGGCCCCGTCATGGAACCGCACCTGGTTAACGTCACCGTACGCAATGGCACCCAGGTACAACAGCTTAACTATGAGAACGTGCTGGCCGGCAACAACATGGTGCTGCGCCCTAACTCGGAGGTTGTGGTTGACCGCGCCCGTCAGCGCTTTGTTGCCATGGGCGCCGTCAGCGAGCCAGGCCTGAAAGACCTGCCAAGCCAGAACACCACCTTGCTGGATGCACTGGGTAGCGTCGGCGGCCTGCGCGAGCAGAATGCCAACCCTGAAGGTGTATTCGTGTTCCGCATGAACGAAGGCTCGACTGCAAAGCCGACCGTACTTCGCCTGAACATGCGTGATCCTGCCGCAATCTTCTATGCCAAGCAAATTGCCATCAAACCCGATGACACCATCTATGTAACTAATGCTGCCGTGTACGAGTGGCAAAAAATTATCACCCCGATTGTCCAGACCATGGTTCTGGGCCGCGCCGCTGGGGTTCAATAATATGTGCGACTCTCCCTGCCGTACGGCAGGGAGACCCCTGCCACCCATCGTAAGGAAGGATCAGCACCCAAAGCGCTACCCCCCTTTCTTTCACTCCGCTTGAATTCTCAGCCCCGAACCACCCGAGAAAAGCTACGCACGCAGAAACATTTCAGTCACGAAAGTACTGTACAAGTAACCCCAAGCAACCCCTGCAAAGAAAGTGATAACGAGCCCTTATCATTTAACCAGGAGGAAGACATGGGAGTCATTGTATATAACACCCTGCTAATCGCCGCCTGTTTTGCAACTTTCCTACTTCTAGCATCCGTGGTCGGATGGGCACTGCACCTCCCTCAGCAAGACGAAGCCTGAGCTCCTTAACATCACACGACCTTGCAATCAGCGCGGCTTTCAAGACTAAATTCACGCTAGGCCATTTCTAGCTTTCATGTAACAATACCCCTTCTTAAGGCGTGAACGGATGCGGCCGAGAATTCAATAGGGGGCGAGACATTGAAGCAAATCATTTCGGTACTGTACGGCCTGGGAGAACAAGCAGGCGGTGTAACACGGGTCTCCTTGACCCGAACTGAAGCTCTGGCAAGCCCAGAAACTCATTCCAAGATGGCCCTCCTCTCTTATGACGACAACCTTGAAACAACTTTCGAGAACCTTGTCGCGCAAGGGCGCATCTCCAGCGAAATCAGTATTGTAAATATTTACAAATGGTTCGCAGAAAAAAATGAACTTGCACGGAAGCTGCGAAAGAACCCGACCAGCAGCACACTTGAACATGTGAAGGTCAAGGTCCGTCGACGTGCCGAGCACATAAATCAATTAGACGTTAAAGTGGTACGCTATTTCACGGACGATGAGACGCTGTTTCTTGAAGAATACTATAAAGGCAATGGCGAATTTGCAATGGCGGCGCTTTTTCAATCTAAAGCCCCCACACTGAAATTCAATTCTTTGAGGACATTTCAAGCCTACTGGCTGAATGAAATCAGCAAGAGCTACGAAACAACCCACTTGATCGCAGATGCGATTCACGCGGCCGAAACGATATGCATGGTTGATGCCAAAGGAGCACATAAAGTGCTCATGATGCACAGCAACCACCTGATGAAGCCCTACACCCCAGGGTCCGAAGTTGCCGCCAAATATCATGGCGTCATCAAAAGCATCCCCAATGCCGATCGACTGGTACTATTAACCCACGCCCAACTTTCCGATCTGACCGAGCAATTCCCTTGCGATAGATACCGAGCCATTGGCAATCCTATTAATGTAGCCGAAAGCCAGAGCGAAGTTATTCGCGAGAAGAATCTTGCCGTAATTGTCGCACGGCTACATTCGATCAAGCGAATCAAGAACATGATCAAGGCCTTTACGAAAGTTGTAGAGATCCTGCCTGATGCACGACTTGAAATCTGGGGATCTGGCGAACAGAAAGATGAGCTTCAAGCTGAAATTGATAAGCTGAATGCTAACACCTCAATCAAGCTAATGGGCTTCGCCACTGACGTGTCAGGCATCTTCCGACGCGCAAGCGTCAGCTTGGCTATGTCCGCCACAGAAGGCTTTGGAGTAAGCTTTGCCGAATCGCTTGCCTACGGGACACCACTGGTATCGATAGACACCAACTATGGCCCTAAAGAAATTATTACAAATGGCGTAGACGGCTTCATCGTAAAAACTGAAAAAGAGTTCATTGAAAAAACCTGCCTACTGCTGAGCAATCATGAGCTGTCGATCAACATGGGCAAGGCCGGCATTATCAACATGGAACGCTTCCATGCAGAAACCATCACGCAGCGCTGGGTAGAGCTTTTCGAGGAGATCGAAAATAATCCTCACACTCCCACCCTAGCCGCCACTGCCGCCACTGCTACATTGATCAATACTGCTGCAAGCAAATTCGGCTGGATCTACCTCCCAAAAACAGAAGACCCGGCAACAATTGATAAATATAAGACAGCCAAGTCTGTAGTTATCAGACAGGTGCTGGATTCGAAAAAGTTCCTCGGCGAGCCAACCGACCTGCGCGAAGGCATACATGAGGTCGACGAGATGATGCTCGACGAACCAAAGGGCCTTTATCGCTTCCGAGCAATGAAACATGGCACAGCGTACAAAGGCATCATAGCGGCCGAGTCCGTGGAGTTTGCAATCTAACCGGGATTGTTTTGGCCTGCTTCGGACAACCAGGCAGGCCAAACAGCCTACTTATTGGCGCCATTAATTTATCGCGTGATATCAATATGATGTCACTTTCTGACCTCTCGTTCAGTGCCGTCCTCGAGAAAATCAAAAATCCCCCACAAAAAAAATAATTCGCGGCCACTTGACGGATTGACATAATACTGACACACACGTAGAATTCCTGCGCTTATTAGCTGCGCGCACTAATCGAAAGCTGCTTTTAGAGCGCAATAATGGAAGCGCAATACTCTGGAGAGGGTAAGGAAACTTGGACGCAAAATTAGTAGCAGACTCAGCAAACGTAGCGGAAGATTCGCAGTTGGGTCAACCGGTTAAAATTTACGATAACGCTGTTATAGAGACAAAAGCCAAGATTGGCAAGTATTCTGTAATCTCCAGCGATAGCATCATCGGCGCAAATAGCGTTGTCGGGAACTATTGCACCATTGGCGCCAACACCAAAATTTCGGTGGCCATCGCGGCGCCGCAGAGCTTTTTCAGTACACACTCTTTCCAGTACAGCTCCGAGCACTTCAAGGATGTGAAGAACTATCCGAAGATAAATGCTTCTCCAGAGCCCCCCGCACCTACGGTTATTGGTAATGACGTGTGGATCGGCGCCAACGCATCAATCTGCAAGGGCGTTACAGTGGGCACCGGTGCAATTATTGCTAGTAATTCATTCGTTGCTGAAGACGTTCCAGCCTATGCCGAAGTTAGTGGCAACCCAGCGAAAGTCGTTCGCTATCGCTTTGATGATGAGACCATCGGCCAATTCCTGAACAGTGGATGGTGGGAGCTTGAGCCTAAAGACATGTCTGGCTTGGACTTCCAAAATCCGCTGGATTCACTTGAGCGCATCAACTCTTTGAAATTGCATTTGAAACTTAAAAATCGCAATTCCTTGGCAGGCAAACTCAAGAACTCGGTCAGCGGCACGAACTCGGGCATCATCTGGTTCTCGACCCCATACGCCTATGCAGACATGGATGCCCTAGACGGCGTCAATGCAATTGAAGTGATTTCGCACGAGCCAGGCGCCGAGCCAAATGCCAAAGTGCTGAGCGCGGGCGTTTACCCACTTGCCAAGTCGACTTACGATCCTAAGCGCGGCTGGTATCGCCTCGATATCACTAGCGACGGCTCACTATTCAAAGGCAAGATTGCAAAAAACAAGCTTACCTTCCAATTGGTAACTATCAATTAACGGTACTGCCTGTCGGTCTTTAGATCACAAACATACCCGTGGCGATAAAATTGTCATGTGTAAATAAATTTTGGCTCTACCATATTCACTAAAGGGATATTTATGAGAACCGTCATCACCTTTGGCACCTTCGACGTGCTCCACATTGGCCATGTTAAAATCCTTCAGCGCGCACGAGCCCATGGTGATCGACTGGTTGTCGGTATCTCCTCAGATGCACTGAACTTCTCGAAAAAGCAACGCTACCCTGTTTATCCAGAGGCAGAACGTCGCGACATTATTGCCGCTCTGTCCTGCGTGGACGAAGTATTTATAGAAGAGTCTCTTGAACTCAAAGGTGAGTACATCAAAGAGTTCGGTGCCGACGCCCTGATTATGGGGAATGACTGGGAAGGTCGCTTCGACGAATTCAAGTCCCTCTGTGAAGTTATTTACCTTCCTCGCACCGAAGGCATCTCCACTACACAGCTGATTGCCGAGATCAAGAAGTATGGCTGAACTTCCGAGGATTGGGTTTGTTGGCTGGAACCCCTTCCAGTTCCTCCACATCAAGAAACTTGCAAGCACCTTTCCAGGTGCCTGCTTCGTTATTGAGAAACGTCAAGATTTTATTTCTGAATTCAGCGATGAAATCCTCAATGACCCAGATACGCCGATAATGGTCTGGGACAGGGCTCAGATGCCAACGCTTGATGGCGTGTTTGACATCATTGTATGTCAGACACCTTTCTCCCGTATTGAAACCATTGAAAAATCTAAGATTGCAATGATTCAGTACGGATACGCTAAAGAGCCGCATAACTACGGTCCTTGGCGTGCGCTGGCCGATCTTTGCATGACGTACGGACCTTACGCCTCGGAGCGCATCGCACATTTCAGCCCTACAGCATCGGTCGGTAATCCTCGATACGATGACTGGCACCGCCCCGAGTTTCATATCGCAGCAAAGGCCAAGCATGCGGACAAGATTAATCCAGCCCGCAAAACTGTGCTTTATCTTCCGACCTGGGGTGAACTGTCCAGCGTTGACCGTTATCTGACCGCTATTTACGAGCTCTCAGTTGACTACAACGTACTGCTGAAAATGCACCATAACACTGAGCTGCTGGAAGGCGACCGTAAAAGTAAAATGGACCTCGACTCCATTTTTCACTTTGGTGCCAATGACGACCTGCTTGAGTTGATAGCACTTGCAGACATCGTAATTTCCGATTACAGCGGTGCCATTTTTGACGCCATGTATTGCCAGAAACCCATTGCCCTGCTCCAAAATGACCTAGCAGAGCAAATGGGTGGCCGAAAAATCGACGAGTATAGCCTTGAGTACGCTCGACGGGACGAGCTGGGCCTGACCATTGACTCGCCCGAAGCCCTGGCCCCCGGAATTGCAGAGTTGGCATCCGAACCAGGCAAGCACATCGAGAAGTATGACCAACTTCGCAACCTGCTTTTTGTCGATACTGATAACTCTCTAAGCCTGGCACACAATGCGCTGGTCGATCTCTGGAAAGGCAAGTACACACTAAGCCAACCGCAGGCTTATGTACGTAAAGAGGTCAAGGAACATTACACAACCAAGCGTCAACTGGCGATAGCCAAGAAAAAGCTGAGCGAAGCTAAATAATGTCATCTCTCAAGCAACATTTACTCGTCAAATCGATATTTTTGCTTTCAAAATTTGGGGCTCATCGCGCCAGTTTAGCGTACACGGATAAATTGCTGCGCTCCGAGACCTCTCTGAGCCAGTTGCGAAAAGCGTTGGATTCCGCCTACGCCAACGGGGATCATGACGCCGCCCTGAAGATCTCCGAATATGCCGTTCAGCATTATCCAAGCAATTCGTTCGGCTATATCGAGAAAGCTAAAATCCAGGCCGAACAAGGTGCTATCGACGCCGCCATACAAACACTTAACCTTGCGCCATCTTGCGCACCAGTTAATGATGCGTTATCCAAACTACGATTTGGCGAAGTAGCCCCCAAAAAAACGGTCTCGCCAAAAGCCAAGGCCAAAACAAAGCCGAAAGCCAAGCCCAAAGCGGCTTCTCCTGCGGCTCCAAGCGCGCTTGAAGTTTCATTAATCAAAGCAGGCTCCGACACTTCCGCTCTTGAGCTGATTGCTCAACAAGCTCGCCAGGCGATTATGGACAACCCTGGCAATGCTACCAACTACGGGGTCTTGACAAGGGTTCACAGCCAACTCAAAGAGCATGAAAAGCTCATTGCAGCCATTAATTCATTCCCGGAAGAGATAGCCTCAAGACTGCACTATAGACTCATGCTCGCACGCGCCTATCAATTATCGCGAGATCAAGAGTCAGCATATGAGGTATTGATAAAGGCACAAGTCGCCCACCCCTCTGAGCGCAAGCTTTTGATGCGCATCAGCGACATGCTGAAAGATGATGCGAAAGTCGCCCGGGCCTACTCATACCTGTGCGCGAGCCAAGCCTTGTACCCAACTTACGGAACAGTAAAACGGCTGTCGTTCGAAATCGATAACTTCCTATTCGATGCTGCCCGCAATACACTTGGCAGCATTCTTGAGTTTCCACGCGAAGTTGTCATGAAGTTTATGCCGATGATCAACCGTGCTACGCCATTCTTTCCTGAAATGCGTGAGCAGATTCAGGCTGCACGTGGTAATGCCCGTCAGTTGCTGGCAGCAGAAAAGGGCCGGAAGGGTATAAATCCTGATGATCAGCTCAAGGTCGCCATTAAATGCCGGTGGCTACACGAGGCGCAACAGATTATCAACCGCAATAAAGGCGGCGCCCAACCTGTATCAGAGGAAAACCAACTCTGGCTCGACACTGTAATTCGCAACCTTGGCCCCGCGCAGGCGCTGGTAGAGATTGCTTCGAGCAATGAGTCATCAGCAAGCCTCCATGGCTTGTATCAAGGCTCGATTATTAACATCAATAGCCGCTCAGTTGATGTTTCGAAAGTTGTCGAAATTTTCATCCCGACGGTCTTTTTTGCCGCACCAGGCGAGGAAAAGCCAAGCTACGCTACGGTTCGTGAATTTTTGATGAATGTCTTCAAATACCTGCTAGGCCGTAAAGACTTAGTGCTCGTGCCAAGACATCAATGGAACTGGCGTAACTGCGACCCTAGCATTCCGGGTTCGCGTGTAGTGAGCTACCATACCAATGCGCCTTACAATGTCAATCATCTGCATATTCAGGAAGTGCCTCTGGCAGGCCGATGCAGCATCGATTACCAAGGCTTTGCCGGCTACTCATCCCTTGCCGCTGAGCATGAGCAGATTCGCGTAGCGAATAAGACTATCTCGGTTGATGCACTGGAAGAGAATGAACAGCACCTGCACGAAACGTACGTGACCAATAACGTTTCAAAGTATTCGCAGACGCAGGACCGTGTACAGTTTGATGATGACTACGTGTTTGTGGCCCTGCAAATCCCCACCGATACGGTAGCAGCACTGGCTGAGATCTCCGGTGTCGACTTGGTCAGAACAGTGGCAGAACACTTTGCTGGCACTGATACCAAGGTACGGGTCAAACGCCACCCTTACTGCAACAGCATGAGCGTCCAAAGAACCCTCAAGGATCTCTCTGAACGGGGTATCATTGAACTTTCCGACGCCTCAGTGCACGACCTTATTTCCGGTGCCAAGTCCGTATTTACGGTCAACTCCGGGGTTGGTCTTGAAGCGCTACTGCACGGGCGACCAGTGGTGATCACCGGTGAAGCCGATTATGCCTATGCAGTTGCAGCACACGCGCGCACGATCGATGAACTGAAAGCGTGCCTGCACGAAGAGCTAACGTTTGACAAAGGTCGAACCCAAGAGCTCCTGCACTATTATGTCAATTCTTACTCCATGGCGGCCAATGATGCATCCGCCATTCATCGCAAGCTCGAAACCTGGCTGCGCTGATCCCATAATTTAAGAGTGAACCGAATCATGATCAAGATTACCGAAAGCATTGAAGTTTCCAACTCCTCGCCGTTTGTCCTATTCGGCGGCATCAATGTTCTGGAGTCCGAGCAGCTGGCGCTGACCGCTTGCGAGGAGTACGTCCGGGTCACCGAAAAGCTAGGCATTCCTTACGTATTCAAAGCTAGCTTCGACAAGGCCAACCGCTCTTCTATCCACTCTTACCGTGGTCCAGGTATGGAAGAAGGCCTGCGCATCTTTGAGAAAGTGAAGGCTGAATTTGGCGTTCCAGTCATTACTGACGTTCACGAAATCTACCAAGCGGCCCCTGTCGCTGAAGTGGTAGACGTTCTGCAGTTGCCTGCCTTCCTGGCACGTCAGACTGACCTGGTAGTGGCTCTGGCCAAGACTGGCAAACCAGTTAACATCAAGAAACCGCAGTTCCTCAGCCCTTCCCAGATGCAAAATATCGTGCATAAGTTCAAGGAAGCCGGCAACGATCAGCTGATCCTTTGCGACCGGGGCACTTGCATGGGCTACGACAACCTGGTTGTCGACATGCTGGGCTTTGGTGTGATGAAACGCACCTGCGAAGATCTGCCAATCATTTTTGATGTTACCCACGCTCTGCAAAACCGCGACCCTTCCGGTGCTGCCTCTGGCGGCCGCCGCGATCAGGTCGTAGACCTGGCTCGCGCTGGCATGGGCGTTGGCTTGGCGGGCCTGTTCCTGGAAGCGCACCCAAACCCGGACCAGGCCAAGTGCGATGGCCCAAGCGCTCTGCCGCTGGACAAGCTGGAGCCATTCCTTACGCAAATCAAAGCCCTGGATGATCTGGTCAAGTCCTTCCCACCACTGGTTATCTCGTAAGCAAGCTTAAGGGAACATCGACTGTGAGCATGTCAAGCAGCGAACAACGCGTTGCGATCATCATTCCTGCGCGTTATGGTTCGACGCGCCTGCCAGGCAAGCCATTGGCGGACATCGCAGGCAAACCGATGGTGCAGCACGTTTACGAGCGTGCGCTTCAGGTTTCGAATGCGCACTCCGTGATTATTGCGACCGATGACGAACGAGTTGCCGAGGCGGTCCGCGCCTTTAGCGGTGAGTATGTGATGACCTCGCCTGATCACCCTTCAGGTACTGATCGCCTCGCCGAAGTCATGACTCAGGTCGATGCGGACATCTACATCAATCTACAAGGTGATGAGCCTCTGGTCCGTCCGAGTGATATCGAAGCACTGGCCGCAGGCATGCTCGCTGACTCCAGCGTCAATGTTGGCACGCTTTGCCATCCAATCGATGCTCATGAGGCGGGGAATCCCAATACTGTGAAGGTGGTATTGGCAGCGAACGGCAACGCGCTGTACTTCAGCCGTTCTCCGATTCCTTACCCGCGAGACAGCGAGACAGCGAGCTACCTGAAGCACGTTGGCGTATATGCGTATCGCCGTGAAGTGTTGGCCGAGTACACCAGCCTGCCGCAGCCGATGCTGGAACATGCAGAAAAGCTCGAGCAACTGCGCCTGATGACCGCTGGATATTGCATACGCGCCTATGTCGTTGAGCCAACCGGCCCTGGTGTTGATACACCAGAATGCCTGGAACAGGTTCGCGCACTAATCAACGGCCAGGACATTACTCCCAAGACGACTCTGACCGATATACGCTTGGTAATCACCGATGTTGACGGTGTTCTCACCGATGGCGGCATCTACTACGATGCAAGCGGTGAATGCCTCAAGCGATTTCATGTTCGAGATGGTATGGGCATGCGGTTGCTTGAGGAGAACGGAGTACGAGTTGCCGTATTGTCCGGGCGCGACTCAGCAACTTTGCGTAAGCGTGTTGCTGACCTGGGGATTACGCTTTGCCAATTTGGAGTCAAAGATAAGCTTGCAGCATGCAAGGAACTGATGGCCGAGGCAAACGTACAGCCTGAGCAAACAGCCTGTATTGGAGATGATTGCATTGATCTTCCAGCGTTTTCGGCCTGCGGGATGTCATTCGCCGTTGCCGATGCTCCTGCGTACATAAAAACAGCTGCTACGACGGTTTTAAAGACAGCTGGTGGTCATGGAGCCTTCCGAGAGGTTGCGGATCAAATCCTGACAACTCAAAATAAAGCCGATGCCTTGATCAGTGCTAAAGGCTATTCGAAGGTCATGACCTTAATGTCTCAATAAGTCACCTATGAAGCCCCAAGCCGTCTTGAATTCGTCGGATTGGGGCTTTGGGCTTCCCTTAAACAATAACCGTTCATAGATTTAAACTACTTCTCCACTGGTATTTTATATATTCGCGCAAAGCGGTCACCTCGATCCCCACTCACAATTCCCACGCAAAGGTAGACCCTTCCATTTAATCGCAATAACGCTAATCCTTCAGGCTCATATATACTCCCCTTCCCGTCTCGCAGCGCCTGTTGGCGCCCCAAACTTACGTCCAGGTCCTGATCAAGCTTTTCTCCCCGCATGGAGTACTCGAACAGGCGCTTTTGCATATCGATTTTGCTACTCCCCGCGATAATCCATATTCGAGAGCCGTCGCTAGCTATGCCCTGCAACGGGTAGTCTGGCCCACCAACCCCTTCAAGCTTCCACTCATACACCCATGCACGACTGAAATCTCCTCCCCCACTCCTAACTAGATCTGAAATCCTCCAAACTCGTATCGTTTGATAATCAACTCCTTTTTTCCTACCAGCAGCAATTAGAAACTTTTGATCCAAACTTATTGCTGGCGTAGCACTCACATACGACCTGTAATCCTTACCAAATAGCTTATAAAGCTGCACATTGCGGACCGGCGCCCCATCCGAGTAGCTATAGCGAACAACTTTTCGTAGATCTTTATAGTAGGTCCCCCAAAGCCTCAACCCACCAGATTTCAAATACTCTAATCCAAGTCCTTGATGCCCTACAACATCGCCCAATGGCTGGGAAAAGCCCAAGGAATCCTTATACTCCCCACCATCTAACGGATATCTATTTACCGTCGATCGAACACCACGTTTTGTCACCTCAAGATTGAGAGAATATATCTGCCGACTTCGTTCATCAAATGCAAATGATTGTATGCCATTCACCCGTCCACCTGCACCAAGGATACCATCCAAAGAAAAGGCCATTTTGCTGGAGACCATCCCCTCTCCAAACCTCATAAGCCCGCTGTTGGAGGAACTTTCGACGGCACGCATACTTGAAGTATCAGCACCAGCACAGCCACCTAACAGCCAATGAAACAACAGAAGTATCGCTAAACTTATTTTACTCATCACCCCCCCAGAATACTTTAATAGCATCACAACCTCCCGAAAACTCAGCCACCTCACGTGACGAATGATAGCTAAAAATACTTAGAAAACAAAACTTTTCAACTTCCTAAACCAGAAAAGCACCACCTGACAAAACGAACTTTTACTTAGAATATCCTACCAAAAACGGCGAGCACTCCAAAATATCGCACACCCACGAGCAAATGCAAATTAACGAACAACAGATTACATTCAACGAACACAAAGCTCACTTAGCGTCTAATTTCTCCCTCAACTCCCAAGTGACATGTTATCTCGATATAAACCGAAATACTGAAAAGCCCTCACACCCTCAGAAAAACCACCTGCACATTTCCCCCTACGTATCGCTAGCGCACTGTAGTACTCGACAGCCAGGCATACACCGAGTAGAAACAGAACCCTTCACAAGAACAGGCAATTAGTCCGACTCAAAAGCTCACCTGCATCCTAGGCATCTCTGCGCCAGCGACTCTCTCAGGTCTACCAAATCTGGCACAATAGCGCCCCAACACTAACACTTAAGGATATTCACCACCCAAAGAAAACCCAGTAGGATTCCAATCTTAGGACCCTGAACCCCGAGAAGTCATGAAACACACAATTGTACATTGTTATATTAAAGAAATTTTCAGGAAGCGTAGAGTTTCATTCCAACTTAATGACTAGCTTGACCGACACAAGGGCAATAACTTAATTGTCTTTCAAGACGACTTGCAAATAGAATAAAATGCCGCCATCCCTGTCTCTGAAAGCAATATATCTACCTTATATCTGCTTTCCTTGCCAAATCGCGTATCGGAAGATACTGCTCAATTGTACTTCGCTAGCTTCGTCGATGGGCGACACCCATACTGGTGAGTGACAACATCACTACTCACTCACAGCTACAACGTAGCGATATATAACGAAAGATGTTAGCCCGCAATTAAGCGACTAAGCGATCCTGAGCGAGTAGTTATTGTGAATAATATTTGGATAGGTGAGAATATGGTTCTGGCCGCAACATCACCATTGGAAACGGTACTGTCGCAGCAGGCGGATCTGTTATTGCAAAGGATGTTCAGCCTTATGAAGTCATGGGCGAAAACCCTGCAAGACTATCAAGCTTAGGTTTCCCAAGGACATACGAAACTCATTACTAGAGTCGTCCTGATGGAGATTTCATCTCAAGACTTTTAAGACATGGACATTACATACCTAGGATCCTTTGCCAAGGACGCCATCAAACGCGAGCCAAATGGCGACGTTCAACCCTATCGGCCAAAATCACGAACGCCATTGACTTGCTCATCCTACGAGACCCCCAAAAAAATGTATAATAAGGCTCGTCAACATTACACAGTTGGCACCACCCGGTTAAACCATTGACGGATTAGTACGAGAAGAACATCATAGCCTTTAGTTTCTCTCATCCTTTTCCCCTAAAAGTCGCCCCCCCCAAAAAGAAAACCCACATAGACATCAGAAAACAAATGAAAATAAAATTCGGCACCGTCAAACAATTACTTCTAAATCATCGAGTGTTTTTTGGCGGTCAATCACTTGACATTCTCCCACCCTTTTATTCAAACGATCTCGCCATCGAAGTACCCAAAAATTTTTCAACTGAACCCTACTGTACGTATTGGGGAAAAAACGGCACCCGCCTAATTTCAATGGGCTCGTTTTCCTATACCAGATCTGTACTTCCAGAACTTATATCAGTAGGACGCTACTCATCAATAGCTCACGGACTTACAGTTCTTGGTGACCGCCACCCTCATGAGTGGGCATCTACCTGCCCATCATTTTACAGCCCTCAGTCAGGACTTATGAAGGCTTTGACAATGGACACAGGGCTAGAACCTCCATTCCAAGTTTTTAATAGAACAAAGAAGTCTATCAAGATAGGTAATGATGTCTGGATTGGACAAAATGTCACTCTAGCGCAAGGTATTACAATTGGCGACGGGGCTGTGATCGCCGCCAACTCATTGGTAGTAAAAGATGTTGCCCCGTACAGCATCGTGGGGGGCAATCCCGCAAAACACATCAAAAATAGATTTAATGACTACATCATAGATGCAATGAATTCACTCAAATGGTGGAAGTACTCTGTACAAGACCTGATGGGAATGGATGTTACCAACCCACACGTCTTTTGCGCACAATTGACACAGCGGATAGCGACCGGTGAACTCCAAGAGTTCACACCAAAAAAGCTAACTTTTAATGATTTAGCTGAAGCTGTCAAAATGGAAAGCGAAACCAATTGAAATCGAACCAAAAAGCCCGCAATAACGCGGGCTTTAAGGGTCACTTTCAGAGCGTGGTAGCTTTAACCTTCAGCACACCTCGCACCCGCACTTCAAATATTCCGCTGAAACCATACTTAGCAGCCATCGAATCGTTAGCACTCAACAGCACTTTTCGTTTGGCGCCATTCAATATTCGAATAAAGGCAGCTTATGTATTTGACGACGAATTTACGAAGCTAGTCAAAAATCTCAACAACACCCACAACCCCTCCCACCGCATCAGTCACCGCCAACGCCCGAATCTTGTTATCCAACATATAAGACTCAGCTTCCGACAGCTGCGAATCTTCCAGGATAGTGTGAGGTTTTGGAGTCATGAACTGTGCGACCGTCTCGCGAACGACGCCTTCGTTCTCTAGCAAGGCGCGACGAAGGTCACCGTCAGTCACGATACCGACGAGTTTTTCCTCATCCATCACCACAGTCAGGCCAAGCCGGCTGCGCGTCATTACCAAAAGGCAGTCATGGAAGCTTGTAGTCGGGGTAACCACAGGTGCCGGCGAGTGCATCACATCACGTACACGGGTGAGCAGCTTGCGACCGAGGCTGCCACCGGGGTGATAGCGCGCGAAGTCCATTGGCTTGAACTGAATGGCTTCGATCAGCGCTACAGCCAACGCATCGCCCATGGCCATGGTTGCCAAGGTGGAGGTGGTTGGTGCCAGGTTGTTCGGACAGACTTCGCGCTCGACCGAGATATCCAGCCAGATATCCGCATGCTTGGCCAGCGTGGACTTGCCGTTGCCGGTCATGGCGATGATCTTGTTACCGAACGACTTGAGGCTCGGGATCAGCTTGATCAGCTCTTCAGTCTCGCCGCTGTAGCTGATGAGGATCAGTACGTCGATTGGCTTGAGCATACCCAGATCGCCATGGAAGGCTTCGGCCGGGTGCAGGAAGAAGCTGGGGGTGCCGGTGGATGCAAAGGTTGCGACCATCTTCTGGCCGATCAGGCCGGACTTGCCCATGCCACACACCACTGTGCGACCTTGGCAACCGAGGATAAGCTCGACTGCGCTCTGAAATTCGCCATCAAGGCGGTCAGACAATTGCGTGACTGCTTGGGCTTGCGCAATGAGTGCTTCTTTGGCAATGCTGAGGTGATTCATTTTCGTCCCTGACGACATCTGAAAAATGCGAAGCCGCAAATGTTAAAGTTTTTACATCGCGAAGCAAAGCGCGACAGCCTTTAGTTTGTTGATAATCTGACTGGTGGGAGCCCAAAGCGGATACCCCAACAGTTACGCACCTGTCCCTTCTACTCACCAACTTGCCACTTGCGCAGGTAACGGCGACGATTGGGGCCCCTGCACCTGAAAGGGGCCAAACGAAGGTAATCGAATCCAAAGGGCGCGTTCGAACGACGCTGCGGAGTGCGGCTTCACCGCTATGCAGGGCGTGCTTTTCTTGCTCCAAACCGACCCAGGGAGAAGCCAAATGATGCCTTTTCGCCCTTATCCATCAACGTCTTATCGTAATTTTTCGTTGTGCCCAAGCCATGTATGCAGCAGCATACGCCCCTTCTAGATAGAGATCGGACACCGTCCCCCCTACATGGATGTCATCCCTCCCCCCTGCCAGCCCGCCTTGAACAGGACTTTTTACCGCTGGCAGCGAGCCCCCCTGGAACAGCACCTGGTTGACCTGATGCCTCATTGGCGGGGAAAGCAGCTGGATATCCGTACCCAGGACCTCGCCTCCAACGCCTCGTTCGTCAACTACGTACGGCACCACAGCGTGACAGACCCAAGCACCGGGAAGTCGCTGGAAGTGGTAGAGAAGTCGATACGCAAGGTGGCCTTCCTCGGTAGCCAAGAGGCCAGGTTCCATCGCGCCGAAGGAATGCTTGCGGGCAGCATGCATTTTCGTCACCCGGCCTGCCTAGGCGTCATCGAGACCCCTTGGGAGAGTTTTATCTTTACCGCGTTCGTTCGAGGCAAACCTCCCCGAATGCACGCCATTGCCAAGCAACTGGCACAAGGTATCGCCGAGCTCGAAGTGTTGAGCCACGACTACCTTGAGCTGGAGGGGCGACCGGCACGACAGGCAGTGATGCACTGGAGCATGGATTTTTTCCGCCCTTGGTTTCTGCTTCGACCACGCTTCAACTTTGCTCGCTGCCTGCCAGGGCTTGAGCAGCTTGGCAGGCAGGACCCACGTTTTGCAGGGTTGGCCCAGCGCTTCAAAGCCTTTACACCGGTCATTCAGCGACTGGCCGCCCAGGCGAGACGCAGCCCTCGTTGTATCAGCCACATGGATTACCTGCGCAAGAACCTGTTCGTGGTCAAAGGGCAGTTGCACCTGATCGACTGGAGCGAGGTCAAGGTAGGCCGGGTGGGATTCGATGGTGGTGCTTACCTTGGCAGCCTCTTCAGGCGCAAGGAGATGAACGTCTTCCTGGCTGCACAGAAGGACTTCGTAGAGGCCTACTCCGCCGCGCTGACGGAACGATTCGATCGCGAAGATGCCCTGCGTAACCTGCACTACGTATTCCTGCTGACCGCATTGTTCCACTGCCTGCGACCCGAAACGATCGAGGAGTATCGAGAGCGCGACAAGATGGAGCTCCTGCAAGAGAAATATGCCTACCTGCTGGAACTATTGGTCAAGGACTGATTGTGGCGAGGATGCCCTGCAAGGCAACGATTGGTCCAGTCCGCGTCGATAAGATGTCATTTTGATGTCATCCATCAGCATTTACGCAGATTGTCTAATTTCTTTTTGCGTTTTAGCCGAATCTGCGCGCGCGCAAATGTGAATATGTATTAAGATTCGCCCTCATTTTTCCACCGGTTCGCCAAGGCCCCGCGCCCTTGTCGCCCCTCATCTGCCAATGGATGCTGCTTCGCGTTTATGGATGACGTTTCGCCCCGCCCTCGCCTGCTAATCCTGTCAAAGGGCGCCCAGGCCATCAGCACGCTGCCTGCCTTGTTGCCCGACTACGTTCTTCAGAACGGCGTTGCGCGTGACGCGCAGCATGCCGACTGGCTTATGGCCTGGGGCCGGAAACCCAGTGCAATCAAGGCAATGGCCGAAGCACAGAAAGCGCGTAAGCCTGTCTTGACACTTGAAGACGGTTTCGTTCGCTCGGTGGGGTTAGGTGCCGATGAGCCGCCTCTGTCATTGATCGTGGACGACGTGGGCGTCTATTACGATGCCAGCCAGCCTTCCAGGCTCGAACAACTGATTGCCACCCCTCTTGATGCGGAACAGACGCGACGCGCCTTGGCCCTTCGTGACCTTTGGCAGCAGCAGCGGGTTTCGAAGTACAACGATGCCCGTATCGAGCTGCCAGAGCTTCCTGAGAACTGTGTGTTGGTCGCTGACCAGACTAGTGGCGATGCTTCACTGCAGGGCGCCGGCGCTGAAGATTTCCGGGCAATGCTTGACGCGGCTTTGGCGCGCTATCCGGACAGCACGATCGTGCTCAAGGTACACCCGGATGTAGTCGCAGGCCGCAAGCAAGGACACTTCGATCTTACTGCACTGGCAAGCAACCCTCGGGTACAGATACTTGCGCGCAATGCCCACCCGGCCGACCTGCTGCCACACATGCGCGCCGTTTTTGTGATGACTTCGCAGCTCGGCTTTGATGCCCTGCTGTGGAATGTGCCAGTACACACTTGGGGCATGCCGTTTTACGCCGGTTGGGGCCTGACCGAAGACCGCTTGCCCGCACCGTCACGACGCCACCCAGTGCCCTTGACGCAATTGATTCATGCCACTCTGGTGGGCTACCCACGTTACGTTTGCCCAGAGCGGGGCGTACCGTGCTCCCCGGAGCTACTGATCAACTGGCTTGGTCTGCAAAGACGTCACCGCAGCGTACTGCCGACCTCCGTGCAAATGCTGGGATTCAGCCGCTGGAAAGAGCCACTGGTTGAAATGTTCTTCAACGGCGCAGAAATTCGCTTCGTGAAGCCCGAAAATCCGCTGACGCAAGACCTGCCGGTGGTAGCCTGGGGCTGTAAACACGATGATGACCTGAACACGCACCCTCACCCGGTCAAACGGGTCGAGGATGGCTTTCTACGCTCTGTAGGGCTCGGCGCAGGCAAGGCAAGACCGCTGTCGTGGGTGCTCGATGATATTGGCATCTACTACGACGCCACGCGACCTTCGCGTCTGGAGCGCATTCTTGCGACAGAGCAGTTCGACGCGCAGTTGCTTGGCCGTGCCCAGTCGCTACGAAAGGCGATATGTGCTGCCGGGCTGACCAAATACAATTTGCCAGGCTCTAGCTGGAGTCGCCCTGTCGGCGCAGCAAAGGTCATCCTGGTCACCGGCCAGGTGGAAGACGACGCCTCCATTCGATTTGGCGGTAACAGCATACGCAGCAACCTGCAATTGCTGAAAGCTGTGCGCGCACAGAACCCCAGCGCATGGCTCCTGTACAAGCCCCACCCGGAAGTGCTGGCTGGCACCCGTGCCCGTGGCGGTGACGAAGAGCAAACCGTGCACTGGTGCGATGAAGTCATTGGCAACACGCCACTCCAGCAGTTGCTGGAAGTCGTCGATGAAGTGCACGTACTGACCTCACAGTCTGGTTTTGAAGCACTGCTGCGCGGCGTGCCTGTCACCACCTATGGCCAGCCGTTCTATGCCGGCTGGGGCTTGACCCGTGACATGGACCTGTCAACGGATGTAAAAGCCCGACGCAGCCGCAAACTAAGCCTGGACGAACTGGTTGCCGGCACACTCCTGCTTTACCCCACCTATGTAAGCCGCATCACCAATCGGTTTACCACCCCTGAACAGACCTTGTACGAATTACAGAATTGGCACGCGCTAACGCCGCAGCCAGGAGCCCCCTCTCGATGGCAGGACTTGAAACGACGCTTGAGCAGTTTGTTGGGCATGAAGCGCCCGACCAACTGAATGCAAGGGCGACGCGTGGTCCTCTGCTGCGCGCTCCCACCGGCAATTTCCTATTCCTACAAGGCGTCAGCTCGCCTTTTTTCGCGCGCCTGGCGAAAGCCTTACGTGATATTGGCCAGTATGTGCACAGCGTGCGCTTTAATGTGGGCGATGAACTGTATGGTGCTGATGGCCCGAACATGGCCTGCCCTGGCAAAGCTGATGACCTGGAAGCATGGTATGCAGGGGTTTTCCGCCAGCTGGACATCACTGATCTCGTACTGTTTGGCGACTGCCGCCCCGTGCACCGCACGGCGATAAAACTCGCGCGTTTGCAGGGCATTCGGGTACATGTATTCGAAGAAGGCTACTTCCGGCCCTACTGGATCACCCTGGAGCGCGATGGCGTCAATAACAACTCGCGCTTGCCACGGGACCCTGACTGGTATCGCGAGGTCGGCAAACACATTCCTCGCTACCAGAACGGCAATCCCTTCAAACTGTCTTTTGCAGCCCGTGCCGCTCACGACGTGCTTTATCACGCTGGCGGAGCGTTGAATGCTCTGTTCTATCCCAAGTATCAAACCCACGCCCCCTTCAACGCGGCTGTGGAGTACATGGGTTACGTCCGCCAAGGCCTGCGCCTGCTCCGCGCCCGCAGCCGCGATGACGCGCTGGTCGCCGATGTCGCCCGTGAGCGCCAGCCCACCTACCTGCTGCCGCTGCAGTTGGACAGCGACGCGCAGATCCGCGATCACTCGCCGTTCGACAACATGACCCAGGTCATCGAGCACGTGATCGACTCGTTCTCGCTGCACGCCCCGCTCAATGCCCGTCTGCTGGTCAAGAACCATCCGTTGACGCCTGGCCTGGTCAACTACCGGCGCGTCACCGAGGCACTGGCCCGCGAATACGACGTGGCCGACCGGGTCGAGTTCATGGAAAGCGGGCATATGCCAACCTTGCTCTCGCACATCAATGGCATGATTACCGTCAACAGCACCGCCGGGGCTTCGGCGCTGCTGCACGGGCGCCCGACCATCACCTTGGCCGACCCTATCTACGCCATGCCCGGCCTTACCCACCAAGGCAGCCTGGCAGATTTCTGGCACACCCCGGACATGCCGGACATCAAGCTCTTCCATCGCTTCCGCAACACCGTCATCCACACCACCCAGGTCAACGGCGGCTTCTACACCGCCTGCGGCATGGACATGGCCGTGGCCAACTGCCTGGAAGTGCTGATGGCGAAAACCTCAAGAATCGAAAAATACCTATGAGTTCGCATGCCTCACCCCGCTGCATCCTCATCACCGGCGCCACAGGCGGTATCGGTGGCGCGCTGGCGCCTGCCTACGCCGCCCCGGGGGTGACGCTGATCCTGCAAGGCCGGCGCCAGGACCGCCTGGCCGAAATGGCCGAACAATGCCGCGCCCTGGGTGCCCAGGTGTTGCTGGAAGCCCTCGACGTGCGCGATCTGGACGCCCTGCGGGCCATGGTTCGCCGGATAAGCGAACAGCATCAGCCCGACCTGGTGCTGGTGGGCGCCGGGCTTAACACCGCCGTGGGCGCCAATGGCGAAGCGGAAGACTGGGACGACAGCCGCGCCCTGATGGAAGTGAACGTGATGGCCGCCCTGGCCACTGTCGAGGCCGCCCTGCCCGCCATGCGCAGCCGTGGCGACGGGCAGATCGCCCTGTTCAGCTCGCTGGCGGGCTGGCGTGGTTTGCCGGTCACACCGACCTACAGCGCCAGCAAGGCCGCCATCCGTGTGTACGGCGAGGCCATCCGCGACTGGCTGGCGCCGGAAGGGGTGAAAGTGAATGTGATTGTGCCGGGGTATGTGGAGTCGAAGATGTGCTTCGAAATGCCCGGGCCTAAACCTTTTCTGTGGACCGCCGACAAAGCGGCCAGGCGTATCAAGCGCGGGCTGGCAGCGAACCAGGCGCGTATCAGCTTTCCGTTCCCGCTCAACCTGGGCACCTGGCTGCTGGGGCTTATCCCGCAGTGGCTTTCTTCGATGATCCTGCGTGGGTTGAAGTACAGTGATTGATGTTTCCATGTTGCCGGTCGCCTTGATCGGCCTGGGCTTGACCGTCGCGGTCGAGCGCCTGCTGGTTCCCCGCCCTGCCCTGCGTCGCCCGGCCGATTGCTGGCTGCTGCACGCGGGGCTGTGGTGTGTGGCCTTCGGGCTGTTGTATGCACTGACGGCGCGGCCGTTGTTCAGTGGCGTGAATGTGTTGCTGCTGTGGCTGCTGATCGTGCTGGTAAGCAACGCCAAGTATCACTCGCTGCGCGAGCCGTTTGTGTGCGCAGATTTCGAGTATTTCAGCGATGCAGTGAAGTTTCCGCGGTTGTACTTGCCGTTCTTTGGCTTTGGCAAGGCCGCGCTGCTGGCGGTGGGCTTTCTGGTTTACCTGTGGGCGGGGTTGAGCTTCGAGGTGCCGGGCGCGCGGCTTGAGGCGTTGCTGCCGCTGGCGCTGGGCCTGGGCTTGCTGCGCCTGGGGCATCGGCCTGTGCGGCCGAGCTTTGATGCCGAGCGGGATGTGCGCGGCTGGGGCCTGGCGGCCAGTTTGTGGCGGTACTTCTGGGCGGCGCGGGCGCCGGTGGATCGCGACGGGCTAGGCTCGCCGTTTGCGGGTGGGGCTGTGCCAGCCTCTTCGCAGCCGCCAGCGGCCCAGGCCGAGGCGCTGCCGGACTTGGTCTCGGTGCAGAGCGAGTCGTTCTTCGATGTGCGTGGGCTGTGGCCTGGCGTGCGCCCGCAAGTGCTCGACCAGTACGACCTGTTGGCCAGCCAGGCGCTGGCCCGGGGCAAACTGCAGGTGGCAGCCTGGGGCGCCAATACGGTGCGTACCGAGTTCGCCTACCTTACCGGCATCCCCGCCGACCGGCTGGGCGTGCACCGCTTCAACCCGTACCGGGTGCTGGCCCGCCAAGGCCTGCCCAGTATCGCCTCCAGGCTCAAGGCGCAGGGGTACCGGACCATTTGCATCCACCCGTACGATGGTGGTTTCTATGGCCGCAACAAGGTGCTGCCGGCCTTGGGCTTTGATGAATTCATCGATGTGAAGGCGTTCAACGCTTCGCAAAAGGCCGGGCCGTTCATTGGTGATTGCGCCGTGGCAGACAAAATCCGCGCGCTGCTGCAGGCGCCAGGCCGCACCCAGCCGCTGTTCATCCATGCGGTCACCATGGAAAACCATGGCCCGTTGCACCTGGAAAGCGTAGCCGCGCACGAGCTGCCCGCCTGGTTCGACCGCCCGCTGCAACCGGGCATGAAAGACCTGGCGCCCTACCTGCGGCACATCGGCAATGCCGACCGCATGCTGGGCATGCTGCGCGAAACCTTGCTGGCCCAGCCGAACGAGGCGCTGCTGTGCTTCTTTGGCGACCATGTGCCGATTTTGCCCGAGGTGTACCAGGCTGTCGGTGCGCCCGCGGGGGATACCGACTACCTGGTGTGGTCCAACCGCCGCCAGCCTGGCTGCGGGGCCAGGCCAATGCCGGTGCAGCAGCTTTCCAGCACATTGCTGGCCCATGCCTTGGCGCCGGCAACCCGCCAGGACACGCCTATGGCCAGTGCCGGGGTAGCCTGACAACGTGGTGCGTATCGTTTTGGGATCGGACCTGTCGCCGGAGCGTGCCGCAGACCCTGCCTTGGCCCGCTTGCTGACCGAGGGGCGGGGGTCGCTGGCGTTTCTGATTGGCAATACGGCCTGCCGCTATCGCCTGCTGGGGGCGGCTATCCACTGGGACCGTGTGCTGCTGGCCTTCGATGGCGAGCAGGCACTGGGCTTTGCCGCGCTCAAGCATGGCCGGCGCGGGCCGTTTGCCTTGCACTGGCGGCCGTTCGTGCGTGAGTTCGGCGTGTTGAGTGGCTGGGTGCGGTTTATCGGGTTCTGCCTGAGCGAGCTGCGCGAATGGCGCTACCCGTTCTTGCTGTACGGGCTGCGGGTCAGCAAGGCCGCACGCCAGCAAGGCGTGGGCTCGGCGCTGGTGCAGGCGTGCTGCGCGCACGCCGCCGGCCAGGGCTTTACCCAGGTAGAGCTGGAGGTGCCGCTGAGCAATCATCGGGCGCAGCACCTGTACCTGCATAATGGCTTTGCCCTGCGCCGCAAGCGCTGGGTGCCGTTCCCGCCGGTGCGCAACATGTGGCGGGCTGTGTAATGCACAACACACCGCCCTTTGTACCCCACCCGCCCGAAGGTTACGTACCGCCCGATGCCCTGGTAGACGGCAGCGGCTGGGTCGGCATCATGTCGCAATGGGTGGCCTGGAAGGTCCTGCACCTGCCGCAGTTCCTCGGCCCGGAAGGCCCGCCCTTCTGGCTGTGGCGCCGTGGCCGCAAGGCGCCCAAAGGGCTCAAGGCCATTGCCGGTATCGGCTACAAGCAGTCGTCGGCCCATGCCCGGGTGCTGTGCCAGCGCTGGGGGCTGCCCTACATTGCGCTGGAAGACGGTTTTTTGCGTTCATCTTCGTTGGGCATCGAGGGCGATACGCCGATGTCCATGGTGGTCGACCCGGTGGGCATCCACTACCTGGCAGACCGCCCGTCGCTGCTGGAAAACATCCTGCAGCAGCCCGAGGCGCTCAGCGCATACGAACTCGATTGCGCCCGCGAACTGATTGCCTTGATGCGCAGCAGCGGCATCGGCAAGTACAACAACGCCCAGGACCTGCCTGAGGAGGACCCGTTGGGCCGCACGCGGCCGCTGGTGCTGGTGGTGGACCAGACTGCCGGGGATTATTCGATCCCGGGTGGCGGGCTATGCGAAGCCGACTACGTGCGAATGCTGGATGAGGCCCTGGCAGAAAACCCGGATGCCGACGTGCGCGTGCGCATTCACCCGGACTGCCTGGGCGGGCAAAAGCCCAGTTGCCTGCTGGATGCCGCGCGGGCCCGTGGGGTCACGCTGGAGGCGCGGCCGGTTGCCTGGGCGTCACTGGCCCGGCGTGCCCGGCGCGTGTACGTGGGCACCAGCCAGGCCGGGCTGGAGGCGTTGATCCAGGGCGTGCCGGTCACCTGCTTCGGGCTGCCGTTCTATGCGGGCTGGGGGCTGACCGATGACCGCATGGCCATTGCTCGCCGGCAGGCACGGCCAGACCTTGTGCAACTGGTGGCGGCGGCCTATGTGCGTTACTGCCGTTATGTCGACCCATTGAGCGGCCAATTGACCGATGCCTTGACCGTTGCCCGCCAGTTGGCCAGCAAGAAAGCCCGCGATGCTGCGTTTGCCGGCCCCACCACGGTACTGGGCGTGAAGCGGCACAAGCAGCACAACATCCGGCGGTTTTTCGCAAGCCGTTGGGGGCAGTTGCGCTTCAGCGTGGACAGCCCGCAACTGATAAGCCAGGTAGCGGCCGAACAGGGCCGGCTGCTGGTGTGGGCTGCGCGCGAGCCGGCCGGTCTGGCCGAACGTGCGCGCCAGGCGGGGGTGCCACTGTGGCGGGTCGAGGATGGTTTCTTGCGCTCCACGGGGTTGGGGGCAACCAACAGCCCGGCGCTGTCACTGGTGCTGGACCGGGGTGGCATTCATTACGATGCGCAGTCTGCCAGCGACCTGGAGCAGCTGTTGCAGCAGGGCGAATTTGACGCCCCATGCCTGGCCGAAGCGGCGCGCTTGCGGGCGCAGATCGTTGCCAGCGGCACCAGCAAGTTCAACCTGCGCAGCAATGTGCGCCCGGCCTTGCTGGGGCAGCCGGGCCAGCTGCGGATACTGGTGGTGGGCCAGGTCGAGGATGACGCCTCGGCGCTGTGCAGCGGTGGCGGTGCCGGGTGCAACCTGCGCCTGCTGCAACAGGTGCGCGCGCGGTTGCCGGATGCCTGGATTCTGTACAAGCCGCACCCCGACGTGGAGGCCGGCAAGCGCCGCGGGCACATCGCCCCGGCACAGCTGATGGGGCTGGCCGATCAGGTCCTGGCGGGCGTGGACATCGCCAGCCTGTATGGCCAGGTCGATGCACTGCATACGCTCAGTTCCACCGCCGGTTTCGAAGCCTTGCTGCGCGGGCTGCCGGTGGTCACCTATGGCACGCCGTTCTATGCCGGCTGGGGCCTGACCGAGGACCATCAGCCCTTGCCGCGCCGCACCCGGCGTTTAACCCTGGACCAGTTGGTAGCCGGCGCCTTGTTGCGCTATGCGCGCTATGCCGACGTCCAGCAAGACCTGCCCTGCGATGCCTGGCACGCCCTCGCCTGCCTCAACGCGCCACACCCGGCGCGGGTGGCCTATCGGCGAGTGGCGCCGTTGCTCAACTATACCCGGACCATGCTCGGCTGTGGCCGGCCATTGGCCCCATCAAAGGACTAGATCATGCCTGTTTCGATCAAGGACATCGGCCGTTACGCGGCACTCCCCTGGCATTGCCTGCAGTTGGCTACCCATGCCAAGTCGTTCGAGAACAACCCGGTGCTGGGCAGCGCCCGGCTTAATGCCCTGGGCCTGCATGTGCAGCGTCGTCAGTTGGCGATGGCCATGGCAGGTTACCGTCGCAATGCGCTGGCATCGCGGCTGGATGCCGGGGAGCGCGCGCATTTTGAGCAGAACGGTTTTTTCATTCGTGAAAACGCCCTGCCTACCGAGCAGTTTGCAGCCTTGCGCGCCGAGTTGGGTGCATTGCGCAGCACCGGCTGGGAAATGCGCCAGGGCCGCGCGGTTACCCGCCGGGTCAGCCTTGACCAGGACGTGCTGGCGCAAAACCCGGCCAGTGCGGCGTTTGTGGCGGACCGTGGGGTACGCGACCTGATTGCGTATGCGTCGTCCAATACCGGTGGCATTACCTACCAGTTGCAGTCGATCGTGATCGACGCCGCCAATGCCGACCAGGACCCGCAGACCCGCCTGCATGCCGACACCTTTCACCCTACGGCGAAGGCGTGGTTGTTCCTGGACGATGTGGCGGATGACCAAGGGCCGTTCAGTTATGTGCCGGGTTCGCACCGCCTGACGCCGGAGCGTTTGGCCTGGGAGTATCGTCAAAGCCTGGGGGCTGCGCGCTCCAGCGAGCAGATGCACCGTGAGGGTTCGTTCCGTATCGACGAGCCCGAGCTGGCTGCCCTCGGTTTGCCGCCGCCCCGTCGCTTTGCGGTGCCAGCCAACACCCTGGTGGTGGCGGATACCTCTGGTTTCCATGCCCGCTGCGCGAGCCACCAGGCCAGCCACCGCGTCGAAATTTATGCCAGCCTGCGGCGTAACCCGTTCATCCCCTGGCGCGGGGCGCACCTGTTTGCGTTGCCATGGATCGCCAACCACCACATGCGTTGGGATATCCGGTTGAAGCAGTTGATGGGGTTTGGCAAGAAGAGCCATTGGCGGTTTGTGGAGCAGTTGAATGCGTATGAGGCGCCGCATATCTGACCCACGCCCAGTCCCCCCGGCCCGGTGGCTGAACGCAACCCGTCGTAGGAGCGGGTTTACCCGCGAAAGGGCCGGGCCTGCTGGCCAATATCCCTGGCCGGTCACCGTTGCTGCCGCCACCGTATTCGCGGGTGAACCCGCTCCTACGCTGATCGG
>NZ_JBICMK010000004.1:0-3657 GCF_043106315.1 Pseudomonas sp. FYR_5
AAGAATATCGAGCCGGAAGCGAATGCAGCATTGCTTGCCAGGCCAGTAAGCAGGCCGAGGGATAGTACTAAGGACTTCTTCATGACATAACCTGATTGGGTAAATGGGTCAAGTTTCAGTGCGGGGGTGGGCTGGGTCTTTCCAGTTTTCCGTTTTCGCCCCGGCGCTGATTCTATTTGTCATGAGATTTATCGGGCTGTAGGAATAAGCCGGACAACTTTGCGATCTTTCGCTTTGTTACAAGATCTTGAGGTGTAGGCTTCCACAGGTGCCCTGGCGTTACCAGGGCACGTGAAATCAGGTTAATGGGTACTGCTTGGACCACTCTGGCTCAGCAGTTGCTTTTCCAGGTTCCAGTCGAATGGCTCTGCGTTCAACTCGGCCTCGTGGCGACGCTCTTCAAGCTGCTGATAAAGCGCCAGCTCCTCGTCTGGCATGAAGTGCAGGCAATCGCCAGCGAAAAACCACAGCAAGTCACGCGGCACCAGATGAGCGATCTGCGGGTAACGCTGGATCACCTGACACATCAGGTCCTGGCCCAGGTACTGGCTCTCAAGCGGATCCTGCGGCAATAGCGTCAGCAGTTCGTCGAAGCGTTCGAGGAACAGGGCGTGGCTTTCTTCTGGCACCTGTTCTGCTTCACCCAGCGCCACCAGAATGGTACGCAGGTGCTGGAGCAGTTGCAGGTGATATTCCAGGTAGGGGTTGGCCATGGAATGGGTCCTCGGTATGGCTGAAACGGGGGGCGGAGTATACGCCGCCCCCCCTTTCTCGCGAAGGGTCAGCGCACCTTGCCCGGTTCGGCGAGCAACTGCGCCTTGTCGAAGGCATCGACATCGATCACCTTGCGTCGAGCCTGTTCGGCTTCGTGCAGCCGCTGGCCCTCGCCGGGTTGCAGCACGCCTGCCTCGACGGCGGCGTCGATATCGGACTGGCCGGGGGCAGGCTGGACTTTGCCTTCCTTGACGGCTTGGTACAGGGCCTTGCTCAACTGTGCCGTGTCTTCGAGCAGGTCACTGGCCCGTTGCAGATCCGCGACCGGGTCGTGTTGTGCCTGCGGGCGGTAGCAGCCGGCCAGCAGTTCCTCCAGTGCCGGATCGCCCTTGCGCCGGCCGATCAGCTCGGCCACCTCGGCATCCAGTTCATCACCGGGGCCTTTATGGCGGCGGCCGAAGGGGAATACCAGCACCCGCAGCGCGCAGCCGACGAATCGGTTGGGGAAATTGTCGAGCAGGCGGTCCAGCGCACGCTCCGTCTGGGCCAGGCTTTCTTCCATGGCCCAGCGCAGCAGCGGCTGCAGGTATTCGGGCGAGCCTTGATCGTGATAGCGCTTCAGGGCGGCGCTGGCGAGGTACAGATAGCTCAGCACATCACCAAGCCGGGCGCTGAGGCGCTCGCGACGCTTGAGCGCCCCACCCAGCAGCATCATCGAAAGGTCGGCCATCATGGCAAACGCCGCCGCCTGGCGGTTCAAGGCGCGGAAGTAGCCCTGGCTCAGGGCATCGCCCGGCACCCGCTCAAAGCGACCCAGCCCCAGGCCGTAGACCAGGGTGCTGGCCGCATTGCCGGCGGCGAACAGGATGTGTTTCATCAGCAGGTCATCGAATTCCTTGAGTGCCTGATCGCGGTCTTCACGCCCGGCCAATGCCATTTCCTTGAGCACGAACGGATGGCAGCGAATGGCGCCCTGGCCGAAGATCATCAGGTTGCGCGAAAGGATGTTGGCGCCCTCGACCGTGATGAAGATCGGCGCACCTTGCCAGTTGCGGCCCAGGTAGTTGTTCGGGCCCATGATGATGCCCTTGCCACCGTGCACGTCCATGGCGTTCTGGATGCATTCGCGGCCACGCTCGGTCAGGTGGTACTTGAGGATCGCCGACAGCACCGAGGGCTTTTCGCCCAGGTCCACCGCCTTGGCGGTCAGCAGGCGGGCACTGTCCATCAGCCAGGCGTTGCCGCCAATGCGTGCCAGTGATTCCTGGATGCCCTCGAAGGCCGCCAGTGGCACGTTGAACTGCTCACGGATATTGGCGTACTGGCCGGTGACCAGGCTGGTGTACTTGGCAGCCCCTGTACCCACGGCAGGCAGTGAGATGGAGCGGCCCACCGACAGGCAGTTCATCAGCATCATCCAGCCCTTGCCGAGCATGGCCTGGCCACCGATCAGGAAGTCCAGCGGTACGAACACGTCCTTGCCGCTGTTGGGGCCGTTCATGAAGGCGGCGCCTAGCGGCAGGTGACGTCTGCCGATTTCCACACCCGGCGTGTCGGTGGGGATCAGCGCCAGGCTGATGCCCAGTTCTTCCTCATCGCCCAGCAGATGGTCCGGGTCGTAGGCCTTGAACGCCAGGCCCAGCAGGGTGGCGACCGGGCCGAGGGTGATGTAGCGCTTTTCCCAGTTCAGGCGCAGGCCGATCACTTCTTCGCCTTGCCACTGGCCTTTGCAGATGATCCCGGTGTCAGGCATCGCGCCAGCGTCGGAGCCAGCAAGCGGCCCGGTAAGGGCGAAGCAGGGGATGTCCTCGCCACGGGCCAGGCGCGGCAGGTAGTGGTTGCGTTGTTCGTCGGTGCCGTAGTGCAGCAGCAGTTCGGCAGGGCCGAGTGAGTTAGGCACCATCACGGTGGAGGCCAGGTCGCCGCTGCGGGTGGCCAGTTTCATCGCCACCTGGGAGTGGGCGTAGGCGGAGAAGCCCTTGCCGCCGTATTCCTTGGGGATGATCAGGGCGAAAAAGCCATGTTGCTTGATATGTGCCCAGGCTTCGGGCGGCAGGTCCAGGTCCTGACCGATCTGCCAGTCGCTGACCATGGCACACAGTGCTTCGGTCGGGCCATCGATGAAGGCCTGCTCTTCTTCAGTCAGCTTCGGTGCCGGGTAGGCCAGCAAGGTGCGCCAGTCGGGGCGGCCACTGAACAGTTCGCCGTCCCACCACACGGTGCCGGCGTCGATGGCTTCGCGCTCAGTCTGCGACATGGGCGGCAGGGTACGCTGGAACCAGCGGAATACCGGGGCGGTAAACACTTTGCGCCGCCACTGCGGGAGCGCGACCAGGGCGATCTTCAGGGCCAGCACCACCCAGATCAGCGCCAGCAGCCAGCCGGGTGCACTGCTGAAAATGCCCATCAACAGCACATAGGCCGCCACGATGCCGAGAATCTGCAAGGGCGCCAGGCGCCGGTGCGTGAGGTACGCCGCGCCGATCACCAGCACCACCAACCACAACAGCAACATAATCGGTCCTCCTTGGAACCAAGGGCTTGAGCCATTCCAGACAGCTTAGACGCAATGCTGTGAACAGCATGCTCAGAACAGTGACAGGGTGTGGCGGTGGGAGTTTCAGTTCATTTGTTCGCCTGTACCGTTCCATTCTCCCCTACAACGGTATGTGGCGAGCCCCCGATCGATGTAGGAGCGGGCTTGCCCGCGAATGCGATGGTGCTGCGACGCTGAATGATCTGGGACATTGGCCGGCAGGTCCGGCCCTTTCGCGGGTGAACCCGCTCCTACGACGGTACGTGGCGAGCCCCCGATCGATGTAGGAGCGGGCTTGCCCGCGAATGCGATGGTGCCGCGACGCTGAATGATCTGGGATATTGGCCGGCAGGTCCGGCCCTTTCGCGGGTGAACCCGCTCCTACGACGGTACGTGGCGAGCCCCCG
>NZ_JBICMK010000050.1:0-53520 GCF_043106315.1 Pseudomonas sp. FYR_5
CGCTCGATCTCACAGGCGCAGAATGTGTCGAGGCGGACACCTGGCGGCGCTCGATCTCACAGGCGCTGAAAATGTTGTGACGACCCCCTGGCGGCCTTGATGCGAGCCCATGACACACACCGACCAGATCTCAGGGCGCCTTCGCCCCTGATACCGGTGCAACAGCCGGCGCCGCTTGCTCAACCGGCTTTTCCACCGGCTTCTCAACCACCGCCACCCGATCCAGCTCGATATTCACCCGCCGATTACGCGCCCGGTTCGACGCACTGTTGTTTTTCGCCAGCGGATAACGCTCACCATGGAAGCGCACAGTAATCTGCTCTTGTGGCACACCGTGAGCCTTGAAGTAATCGGCCACGGCCAATGCGCGACGGCGCGACAGGTCGCGGTTGGTCAGGCGGTTGCCACTGTTGTCGGAGTGGCCGTTGAGCTCGATATGGTTAACCGTGGGGTCGGCCTTCAGGTAGTCGAGAATCACCTCCAGCCGCGCCTTGGCTGCTGCATCCAGCTCGAAACCGCCCCCAGGGAAGCCCACTTGAGTCTGGCGCACCTGATCGTAGTTCATCGGCAACAGCTTGCCCGCACAGACCTGATAGTCATTGTAGGCCTTGGCGAAGCTGACCGGCAGCACACGCACCTCCATCGGCCTGCCCGCCTCACCGGTGTAGTTGCGCACGACTGTGCTACGCCCGTCGAGCAAACCGTTGATCAGCCGGCTGGCCTGCCCTTGGGAGGAGCTGAACAGCACACCGCTGCGGGCCATACGCACATGGCCCAGGTTGATATCGCCACGCCCAGGTTGCCATGGCGCTGCCGCGGCCAGCAGGCTGGCGGTGCCGGCACCCAGTACATTGCTGTCCGAACGCAGCTGGAACACCGGCTGCTCGCCTGCCCGGCGCACGAACGTACCGCTGCCGAAACCTTCGATCGGCTGGCTCAGACGGCACTCGAACTGGTCACCCTCGACCTTCCAGGCAATGTTCTCCATGCGCGTCTGGAAAGTCAGTGCGCCGGCCGGCAGGCTGGCGAACAGGGTCAACAGGGCTAGGTAACGCTGGCGCACGGGCGGCTCCACAATTTCTGACGGCTTACCAGCAGGCTATCGGACGCCGCGCGGAAAACTTGATAGCCGTGCTCGCCCCGGGGTTTTCCGGTAGGATTGGGGCTTGAGTTCGACCCGCCTGGAATCCCCAATGTCCGATCGCCTGACCCTCCTGCGCCCCGACGACTGGCACATCCATCTGCGCGATGGTGCCGTCCTGCCCCACACCGTTGGCGACGTGGCGCGTACCTTCGCCCGTGCCATCATCATGCCCAACCTGGTTCCGCCGGTGCGCAATGCCGCCGAGGCCGGCGCCTACCGTGAGCGCATTCTGGCTGCCCGCCCGGCCGGCAGCCGCTTCGAGCCGCTGATGGTGCTGTACCTCACCGACAACATCAGCCCCGAGGACGTCCGCGCGGCCAAGGCCAGCGGTTTCGTGTACGCCGCCAAGTTGTACCCGGCCGGTGCCACCACCAACTCCGATTCCGGCGTGACCAGCATCGACAACATCTTCCCGGCCCTGGAGGCACTGGCGGAAGTGGGCATGCCGCTGCTGGTGCATGGCGAAGTGACCCGCAGCGAGATCGACGTGTTCGACCGCGAGAAGCGCTTCATCGACGAGCACATGCGCCGTGTGGTCGAGCGCTTCCCGACGCTGAAAGTGGTGTTCGAACACATCACCACCAGCGACGCCGCGCAGTTCGTCACCGAGGCCCCGGCCAACGTGGGTGCGACCATCACCGCCCAGCACCTGCTGTACAACCGCAACCACATGCTGGTTGGCGGCATTCGCCCGCACTTCTACTGCCTGCCGATCCTCAAGCGCAACACGCACCAGGTGGCCTTGCTGGACGCCGCCACCAGCGGCAACCCGAAGTTCTTCCTCGGCACCGACTCGGCACCTCATGCCCGTCACGCCAAGGAAGCAGCCTGCGGTTGCGCGGGTTGCTACACCGCCTATGCGGCCATCGAGATGTACGCCGAAGCGTTCGAACAACGTAACGCGCTGGACAAGCTGGAAGGCTTCGCCAGCCTGCACGGCCCGGCCTTCTATGGCCTGCCGGCGAACACCGACACCATTACCCTGGTCCGCGAAGAATGGACCGCTCCGGAAAGCCTGCCATTTGGCGAGCAAACCGTAGTCCCGCTGCGCGCTGGCGAAAAACTGCGCTGGCGCCTGCTGGAGGCAAACGCGTGAGCGAAGACCTTTACGAAGACGACCTGGAAACCCAAGGCAGCAGCGGTCCTCGCCACCCGATGGCCGAACGCTTCCGCGGCTATCTGCCGGTCGTGGTGGATGTTGAAACCGGCGGTTTCAACAGCGCCACCGATGCATTGCTGGAGATTGCCGCTGTCACCATCGGCATGGACGAGAAAGGCTTCCTGTTCCCCGAACATACCTACTTCCACCGAGTGGAGCCGTTCGAGGGCGCCAACATCGAGCCGGCCGCGCTTGAGTTCACCGGGATCAAGCTGGACCACCCGCTGCGCATGGCGGTCAGCGAGGAAAGCGCGATGACCGACATCTTCCGCGGCGTGCGCAAGGCACTCAAGGCCAACGGCTGCAAGCGGGCGATTCTGGTCGGCCACAACAGCAGCTTCGACCTGGGCTTCCTCAATGCGGCAGTGGCGCGTAATGACCTGAAGCGCAACCCGTTCCACCCGTTCTCCAGCTTCGACACCGCCACCCTGGCGGGCCTGGCGTATGGCCAGACCGTGCTGGCGCGGGCCTGTCAGAGCGCCGACATCGACTTCGACGGGCGTGAGGCGCACTCGGCACGTTACGACACCGAGAAAACCGCTGAGCTGTTCTGTGGCATCGTCAACCGCTGGAAAGAAATGGGCGGCTGGCGCGATTTCAACGATTGATCTGCCAAAGGCATTCGCGGGCACGCCCGCCCCCACAGGTTCACCTTTGCCTTCAGGCATGCAGAGAATCGGTGGGAGCGGGCGCGCCCGCGAAGAGGCCGGCACAGGAAGGCATAAAAAAACCGGCCACGAAGGCCGGTTTTTTCATGCGCGCAGCAATTACAGCTTGCCAGCGTTCTCGCTCAGGTAGGCAGCAACGCCTTCAGGCGAAGCGTTCATGCCCTTGTCGCCTTTTTTCCAGTTGGCAGGGCAGACTTCGCCGTGCTCTTCGTGGAACTGCAGGGCGTCGACCAGACGCAGCAGCTCGTCCATGTTACGGCCCAGTGGCAGGTCGTTGACGATCTGCGAACGGACAACACCGTTGGTATCGATCAGGAAGGCGCCACGGAAGGCCACGCCACCTTCGGACTCGACGTCGTAGGCTTTGCAGATTTCGTGGGTCATGTCGGCAGCCAGGGTGTACTTCACCTGACCGATGCCGCCGTTGTTGACCGGGGTGTTACGCCAGGCGTTGTGGGTGAAGTGCGAGTCGATCGACACGCCGATCACTTCCACGTTGCGCGCCTGGAAGTCAGGGATGCGGTTGTCCAGGGCGATCAGCTCGGACGGGCAGACGAAGGTGAAGTCCAGCGGGTAGAAGAACACCAGGCCGTACTTGCCCTTGATGGCCGAGGCCAGGTTGAAGCTATCGACGATCTCGCCATTGCCCAGCACGGCCGGAACGGTGAAATCGGGGGCTTTCTTACCAACGAGTACGCTCATTGTAATCTCCTGATGAGGGTGAAAAACCGTTTGCCGGGCCAGACGGGCTTGCCCGACATCCAACAAAGGCCGACCATCATACACGGCTTCTCATGACAGGCCGACTCCGTCGACAAAGCGACCACCGGTCGCTCAAGCACAGCCCTCTCAGAAAGATCTTTGACAAGCATTCTCATTACCATTAAGCTCCAACCCATCGACCCAACCAGCGATGGTCAGCCCTTATGTATGTGTGTCTTTGTGTCGGCGTTACCGACGGACAGATCCGCGATGCGATCTATGAAGGATGCTGCAGTTACAAGGAAGTGCGAGCCGCCACCAATGTCGCCAGCCAGTGTGGGAAATGCGCCTGCGTGGCCAAGCAGGTGGTCCGCGAGACCCTGACCGAGCTTCAGGTCAGCCAGGCAGCCCTGCCCTACCCCGTCGAATTTACCGCTGCCTGAACCCAGAATTTCAAGAACCGGACCTGGTGTCCGGTTTTTTTATGCCTGAAATTCAATAAGTTAGCGGTGCAACGCGGTTCACAAACATTCTTATTCCTATTAATTTTCACTTAGTATTCAAGAACTTAGGTTTGACACACCTAAGTATCGGGCTCAAACTTCAGTGGATTGACACACTTCTACAGGGCAGGAACCCGACATGAAAGGCGACGTAAGCGTCATCCAGCATCTCAACAAGATCCTCGGAAACGAGCTGGTCGCGATCAACCAGTACTTCCTGCACGCACGCATGTACGAAGATTGGGGGCTGAACAAACTCGGCAAGCACGAGTACAAAGAATCCATCGATGAAATGAAGCACGCTGACAAACTGATCAAGCGTATTTTGTTCCTCGAAGGTATTCCTAACGTTCAGGACCTGGGCAAACTGTTGATCGGCGAGCACACCAAGGAAATGCTTGAGTGCGATCTGAAGATCGAACAGCAAGGCCTGGTCGACCTGAAGGCAGCCATCGCCCATTGTGAAACCGCTGGCGACTTCGGCTCCCGTGACGTGCTCGAAGATATCCTCGAGTCCGAGGAAGAACACATCGACTGGCTGGAAACCCAACTGGGTCTGATCGACAAGATCGGTATCGAGAACTACCTGCAGTCGCAGATGGGCGAAGAATAAATATTCGCCCCATGAAAAAACCCGCGATCAGCGGGTTTTTTCATGCTTGCCGGAAGATCAGGCTTCAGAAGCCTTGGCCTTGGCAGCCGCTTCCTTGATCAGGGTTTGCAGCTCACCGTTCTCGAACATTTCCAGCATGATGTCGCTGCCGCCAACCAGCTCACCGGCTACCCACAATTGCGGGAAGGTCGGCCAGTTGGCGTATTTTGGCAGGTTGGCGCGAATTTCCGGGTTCTGCAGGATGTCGACGTAGGCGAACTTTTCGCCACAACCCATCACGGCCTGCGATGCACGCGCAGAGAAGCCGCATTGCGGGGCATTCGGCGAGCCTTTCATGTAAAGCAGAATGGTGTTGTTGGCAATCTGCTCTTTGATCGTTTCGATGATATCCATGTAGCACCTCGGCTGAACTATCCGACACAGTCGTCGGCACGGTGTCGCATTGTAACGGAAAGCCGAGCGCAGTGCTCGGCCTTGCCGTTCCTCAAGCGGCCTCGACCTGCACAGGTACGCCATTGAGCGCAGCGTTTCCGGATACCTGGTCCCGAAAGCGCTCATCGGTCAGGTCATTGGCACTCACGCCAGGTTGCGCCTGCGCGATTTGCATGCGCACACCCTGACGACCATGACCAAAGCCATGGGGCAAGCTGACCACACCGGGCATCATGTCCTCGCAGGCCTGCACCTCGACCTCCAGTGAGCCAGTACGTGAACGGATGCGCACGCGCTGGCCATCCTGCAGTTGCCGCTGCTGCAAGTCTTGCGGGTGCATCAACAACTGATGCCGTGGCTTGCCTTTCACCAGGCGATGGAAGTTGTGCATCCACGAGTTGTTGCTGCGCACATGGCGGCGCCCGATCAGCAGCAGTTCGCCCGGCGCCGGGGGCGTCATTTGCGCCAGGCGGTGCAGGTCGTCGAGCAAAACCTGCGGGGCTGCTTCGACAGCCTTGCTGGCAGTCGCCAGCCGCCCAGCGAGGTTGCTGCGTAACGCCCCCAGGTCAAGCCCGTGCGGGTGATCGTCCAGTGTTGCCAGGGAAAGCTGCCAACGCGTTGCTTCACCGTAGCGCCCTTTGCGCAGGGCTTGATCAATCATCTGCGCAGGCGACCAGGTCGGCTTCAACTCCAACTCGGCACGCTTGGCAAACGCCTGCGCCAGACCGACGAAAATCTCCCAGTCATGCAGTGCCCCCTCCGGCTTGGCCAGGATCGCCCGGTTGAAGCGCGTGACGTTGCGCACCGCCAGCAGGTTGAAGGTGCTGTCGTAATGATCGTTTTCCAGCGCGGTGGTAGAGGGCAGGATCAGGTCGGCATGGCGGGTGGTTTCGTTGATGTAGAGATCGATACTGAGCATGAACTCCAACCCCTCCAGCGCCGCATCCAGCTGGCGACCGTTAGGTGTGGACAACACAGGGTTGCCGGCGACTGTCACCAGGGCGCGCACCTGCCCTTCGCCCGGTGTTTGCATTTCCTCCGCCAGGGCCGCCACAGGCAGCTCGCCGCCGTACTCGGGCAAGCCCGAGACACGGCTCTGCCAGGCATTGAAATGGCCACCCGAGGTGGTTGCCACCAAGTCGACGGCAGGTTCCGTGCACAACGCGCCGCCACTGCGATCGAGGTTGCCGGTCACCAGGTTCACAAGTTGCACCAGCCAATGGCAGAGAGTGCCAAATGCTTGGGTCGAGACGCCCATGCGGCCGTAGCACACGGCCTGCCCGGCAGCGGCGAAGTCGCGTGCCAGCTGGCGGATGTCCGCTGCAGCAATACCACATTGGGCGCTCATGGCCTCGGCACTGAACGGCGCAATGGCCTCGCGCACCTGCTGCAGGCCGCTGACCGGCAAGTGTGAGCCCCGAGCCAGGCCTTCTTCGAACAATGTGTTGAGCAAGCCGCACAACAGGGCTGCATCCCCACCAGGGCGAATGAACAAGTGGCGGTCAGCCATTGCCGCCGTTTCGCTACGCCGAGGGTCAACCACCACCAGGCGCCCACCACGCGCCCGCAGGGCCTTCAGGCGCTTCTCCACGTCCGGAACGGTCATGATGCTGCCATTGGAGGCCAGCGGGTTGCCGCCAAGAATCAGCATGAACCCGGTGTGGTCGATGTCCGGAATCGGCAGCAGCAGCCCATGCCCATACATCAAGTGGCTGACCAGGTGTTGGGGCAACTGGTCCACTGAAGTGGCAGAGAAACGGTTACGGGTCTTGAGCAGGCCCAGAAAGTAGTTGCTGTGGGTCATCAAGCCGTAATTGTGCACACTCGGATTACCTTGGTAGACCGCCACGGCATTGCGCCCATGGGCCTGCTGGACCGCCCACAGTTTTTCGGCAGCCAGTGCGAAGGCCTCATCCCAGCCAATGGCGTGCCAATGCTCGCCTACTCGCTTGTGTGGCTGACGCAGGCGATCCGGGTCGTTCTGAATGTCCTGCAACGCCACGGCCTTGGGACAGACATGGCCACGGCTGAACGGGTCAAGTGGGTCGCCCTTGATCGAGCTGATCAGGGCCCGCCCGTCCTGCTCATGGCTGACTTCGATGTTGAGCCCGCAGATCGCTTCGCACAGGTGACAGGCACGGTGATGCAGGGTCTTGGTCATGGCCGCCTCTGCCTTGTTGTTGTCGAACAGTGACTATGCGCCCGCCCCCTGCCTGCGGCCAGTGCGCTTCGCCGTGTGAATCCACCGACATCAGGCGCACGATTTACGACAGCCATTTGCCAAATTGCCGGCAAGCCGTGTACAACCTTGTGTAGCAAATAAAGAACAGCACGGGCCAACGGGCAAAGACACCCTTTGCAACACCCTTTGCGATCAGGCCGCTTTTCCCCCCTTGGCTTCAGGCGACATTTACTTATAGTATTGCGCCTTTCCCTATTTCGTCCGCCCCGTGCGGCTTACGCCGCAGGTCACTCCCGTTGTCAAAAAAACCATACGGTCGACCTGCATACCGTTGCAGATAAGGTAGTCAATCATGAACGCTAGGCACTTTCTCTCCCTGCTGGACTTCACCTCCGACGAATTGCTCGGGGTGATCCGCCGCGGCATCGAGCTGAAGGACCTGCGTAAGCGAGGCGTGCTGTTCGAACCGCTGAAGAACCGTGTACTGGGCATGATCTTCGAGAAGTCCTCGACCCGTACCCGTGTGTCCTTCGAGGCCGGCATGATCCAGCTCGGCGGCCAGGCCATCTTCCTGTCGCCTCGCGACACACAGCTGGGCCGCGGCGAGCCGATTGGTGACAGCGCCATCGTGCTGTCGAGCATGGTTGATGTGGTGATGATCCGTACCCACGCCCACAGCACCCTGACCGAGTTCGCCGCCAAGTCGCGCGTGCCAGTGATCAACGGCCTGTCCGACGAATCGCACCCGTGCCAACTGCTGGCCGACATGCAGACCTTTGTTGAACACCGCGGCTCGATTCAAGGCAAGACCGTGACCTGGATCGGCGATGGCTTCAACATGTGCAACTCCTACATCGAAGCCGCCAGGCAGTTCGATTTCAAGTTGCGCATCGCTTGCCCCGAAGGCTATGAGCCGGATCAACGTTTCATGGCACTGGGCGGTGACCGCGTGCAGATCATCCGTGATGCCAGGGAAGCCGTGCGTGATGCACACCTGGTGGTCACCGATGTCTGGACTTCCATGGGTCAGGAGGAGGAAACTGCACGGCGCCTGGCGCATTTCGCGCCTTACCAGGTCACCCGCGAACTGCTCGACCTGGCGGCACCCGATGTCCTCTTCATGCACTGCCTGCCCGCCCACCGTGGCGAGGAAATCAGCCAGGACCTGCTCGACGACCCACGTTCGGTCGCCTGGGACGAGGCTGAAAACCGCCTGCATGCACAGAAGGCGCTTCTCGAATTCCTTGTAGAACCGGCTTACCACCACGCATGAGTCAACCCCTACTGCTCAACCTGCGCAACCTCGCCTGTGGCTATGGCGACCAGCGCATCGTCCAGAACCTCAACCTGCACCTGAACGCAGGCGACATCGGTTGCCTGCTGGGTTCATCCGGTTGTGGCAAGACCACCACCCTGCGCGCCATCGCCGGTTTCGAGCCGGTGCACGAAGGCGAGATCCACTTGGCCGGCGAGGTCATTTCCCGGGCCGGCTTCACCCTGGCCCCGGAAAAGCGCCGCATCGGCATGGTATTTCAGGACTACGCGCTGTTCCCGCACCTGACCGTTGCGCAGAACATTGCCTTTGGTATCGCCAAACACCCACGCCAGGCCGCCGTCATCGAAGAGATGCTGGAACTGGTCAAACTCGGCGGGCTGGGTGGGCGTTACCCCCATGAGCTGTCTGGCGGCCAGCAGCAACGTGTCGCCCTGGCCCGGGCGCTGGCACCCGAGCCGCAACTGCTGCTGCTTGACGAGCCGTTCTCCAACCTCGACGTGGAACTGCGCCGGCGCCTGAGCCATGAGGTTCGCGACATTCTCAAAAGCCGCGGTACCAGCGCCATTCTGGTCACCCATGACCAGGAAGAGGCCTTTGCCGTCAGCGACCAGGTTGGCGTCTTCAAGGAAGGTCGTCTGGAACAGTGGGACACGCCCTACAACCTTTACCACGAACCGCAGACGCCATTCGTGGCGAGTTTCATCGGCCAGGGATACTTCATCCGTGGGCAAATGAGCAGCCACGAGGCGGTCAATACCGAAGTGGGTGAACTGCGTGGTAACCGCGCCTACATCATGGCGCCGGGCAGCTCGGTGGATGTACTGCTGCGCCCGGATGATATCGTGCATGCGCCAGGCAGCGCGCTACTGGCGAACATCATTGGCAAGAGCTTCCTCGGCGCATCGACGCTCTATCGCTTGCAGTTGCCCACCGGTAGCCAGCTGGAAGCGATCTTCCCTAGCCACAACGACCACGAGGTCGGTGAGAACGTGGAGATTGCAGTGAAGGCCGATCACCTCGTGCTATTCCCTGTACCGGGTAGCGTTGCGGCACAGTTGCCACGCCAGGAGAATGGCGTGCGTCGTTACAGTTCGGCGACTTGACTTCAGCGCCATGGGGCCGCTTGGCGGCCCCATGCTCTCAGCCTCGACCGATCCCGGCAAACGTGCCCTGCGTATGCTCCGCCAGCACCGCCGCTGCCAACTCCACTTCCAGGCCACGCCTACCGGCGCTGACATGGATAGTTGCAAAACTCTGCGCCGAGTCATCGATAAAGGTTCGCAGGCGCTTCTTCTGCCCCAGCGGGCTGATGCCACCCACCAGGTAACCGGTCGCCCGCTGCGCCGCCGCCGGGTCGGCCATCTCGCACTTCTTCACCCCGGCAGCATGGGCCAGCGCCTTCAGGTCCAAGGTACCCACCACAGGCACAACCGCTACCAGCAATTCCCCTTTCTCGCTGCTTGCCAGCAACGTCTTGAACACCTGCTGCGGGTCGAGCCCGAGCTTTTCCGCCGCCTCCAGGCCATACGACGCCGATTTCGGGTCATGTTCATAGCTGTGCACGCGATGCTCGGCACGGTGCTTCTTCAACAGGTCTAGGGCGGGGGTCATGCAAGGGCTCCAGTCAGGGATGACTCGGCGGCTACTTTAGGACAATTCCTACATCCCAGCCAGCGGACAGCAATAGCGCACCTCTAGTACGAGGATCCGCAGCTGATTCTAGCGGCCATATCGTGACTGACCGTTCACTTTCGACCTTTGACATCAGCGTTTCTTGTCTATATTTTTTCGTTTCTGAATAAGCGATGCACATTTAAGGTGCATTTCCTACATCACCCGGGGTCAATGGGGATAGACACCGGGTTTTGCTGTCGAGCGCCACGCGCCTCACAACAAAAAAAACGAGGTCATACATGACGACTGCTCTGCGCCAACCCACACTGTCCAGCCAATGCCTGGCCGAATTTCTCGGCACCGCCCTGCTCATCTTCTTCGGTACCGGCTGCGTCGCCGCCCTCAAGGTCGCGGGCGCCAGCTTCGGGCTTTGGGAAATCAGCATCATATGGGGCGTGGGCGTCAGCATGGCCATCTACCTCACCGCCGGTATTTCCGGTGCGCACCTGAACCCAGCCGTGAGTATCGCCCTCACACTGTTCGCAGGGTTCGACAAGCGCAAGCTGCCCTTCTACATGCTGGCCCAGGTATGCGGCGCATTCTGTGGCGCCGCACTGGTCTACACGCTGTACAGCAACCTGTTCTTCGATTTCGAACAAGCCCACGCCATGCTGCGCGGTAGCGAAGGCAGCCTGGAGCTGGCCTCGGTGTTCTCCACCTACCCGCACCCGTCGCTGTCCACCAGCCAGGCATTTCTGGTCGAAGTGGTGATAACTGCCATCCTGATGGCCGTGATCATGGCCTTGACCGACGACAACAACGGCCTGCCGCGCGGCGCCATGGCCCCGCTGCTGATCGGCCTGCTGATTGCGGTGATTGGCAGCGCCATGGGCCCATTGACGGGGTTTGCGATGAACCCGGCCCGCGATTTCGGGCCAAAACTCATGACATTCCTGGCCGGCTGGGGCGAAATCGCCTTCACTGGCGGGCGGGATATTCCTTATTTCCTGGTTCCGGTATTTGCACCGATCCTGGGCGCCTGTCTGGGTGCAGCTGGCTATCGCGGCCTTATTGCACGCAACCTGCCATTAGCGCCCGCCGCGATCCCTGAGACAAATGACATTCGCCAGGGCGATACTCAAGCCAATTGATGCTGCCACCACGCACAGCCCTGACCCTCTATTCTTGCAAGGCCTACGACCATGACAGACACCCAGGATAAGAACTACATCATCGCCCTGGACCAGGGCACCACCAGTTCGCGGGCGATCATTTTCGACCGTGACGCCAATGTTGTGGGTACCTCCCAGCGCGAGTTCGCACAGCATTACCCGCAGGCGGGCTGGGTCGAGCATGACCCGATGGAGATTTTCGCCACACAAAGCGCGACCATGGTCGAGGCTCTGGCCCAGGCAGGTATCAGCCACGCCCAGGTCGCCGCGCTGGGTATTACCAACCAGCGCGAAACCACTGTGGTGTGGGACAAGGAAACCGGGCGCCCGGTGTACAACGCCATTGTCTGGCAGTGCCGCCGCAGCACCGAGATCTGTGCCCAGCTCAAGCGTGACGGCCATGAAGACTACATTCGTGAAACCACCGGCCTGGTCACCGACCCGTATTTCTCCGGCACCAAGCTGAAGTGGATCCTCGACAATGTCGACGGCGCCCGTGAACGCGCCGAGCGTGGCGAACTGCTGTTCGGCACCATCGACACCTGGCTGATCTGGAAATTTACCGGCGGCAAGGTGCATGTCACCGACTACACCAACGCCTCGCGCACGCTGATGTTCAACATCCACAGCCTGCAGTGGGACGACAAGCTGCTGGAAATCCTGGGCATCCCGCGGCAAATGCTGCCTGAGGTGCGCCCCTCTTCTGAAGTGTATGGCCACACCAAGAGCGGCATAGCCATCGCCGGTATCGCCGGCGACCAGCAATCGGCACTGTTCGGCCAGATGTGCGTGGAGCCGGGCCAGGCCAAGAATACCTACGGCACTGGCTGCTTCCTGTTGATGAACACGGGTGACCAGGCGGTGAAGTCGTCCCACGGCCTGCTCACTACCATTGCCTGCGGCCCGCGTGGTGAGGTGGCCTATGCACTGGAAGGCGCGGTATTCAATGGTGGCTCTACCGTGCAATGGCTGCGTGACGAACTGAAGATCGTCAACGATGCCCTGGATACCGAGTACTTCGCCAGCAAGGTCAAGGACAGCAACGGCGTGTATCTGGTGCCAGCCTTTACCGGCCTGGGTGCCCCGTACTGGGACCCGTATGCCCGTGGTGCGCTGTTCGGCCTGACACGTGGCGTGAAGGTGGACCACATCATCCGCGCCGCACTGGAGTCCATCGCCTATCAGACCCGCGATGTCCTCGACGCCATGCAGCAGGACTGCGGCCAGCGCTTGTCCGAGCTGCGCGTGGACGGCGGTGCAGTGGCCAACAATTTCCTCATGCAGTTCCAGGCCGACATCCTCGGCACCTGCGTGGAGCGGCCACAGATGCGCGAAACCACGGCACTGGGCGCCGCCTATCTGGCAGGCCTGGCCTGTGGCTTCTGGAGCGGCCTGGACGAGCTGCGCGACAAGGCGATCATCGAGCGCGAGTTCAGCCCGCAGCTGGATGAAACGCAGAAAGAAAAGCTGTATGCCGGCTGGAAGAAGGCAGTCGAGCGTACCCGTGACTGGGAAGATCACGAGGCATAATACCTGTTGGGGCCGCCATGCGGCCCCAAACGTCCACTGGCCGTCATCCCTTTCCTACGGCATCATTGCAGAATTTGTCCGGCAGCCCCAAAGGACCGCCCATGAATCTGCCCCCCCGCCAACAACAAATCCTCGAACTGGTGCGCGAACGCGGCTATGTCAGTATCGAGGAAATGGCGCAGCTATTCGTTGTCACTCCCCAGACCATCCGGCGCGACATCAACCAGCTTGCCGAGCTCAACCTGCTGCGCCGTTACCACGGCGGTGCGGCTTACGATTCGAGCATCGAAAATACCGCCTACGCCATGCGTGCCGACCAGATGCGCGACGAAAAACAGCGCATTGCCGACGCCGTGGCCCGGCAGATTCCCGACCATGCCTCGCTGTTCATCAACATCGGCACCACCACCGAGTCGATTGCACGGGCGCTGCTCAACCACAGCCACCTGAAAGTCATCACCAACAACTTGCATGTGGCTGCGATCCTGGCCGCCAAGGACGATTTCGAAGTGCTGGTGGCGGGTGGCACGGTGCGCCGAGATGGTGGTGTAGTCGGCCAGGCCAGTGTCGATTTCATCAACCAGTTCAAAGTCGACTTCGCTCTGGTGGGCATCAGCGGTATCGACGAGGATGGCAGCCTGCTCGATTTCGACTATCAGGAAGTGCGCGTGTCGCAAGCCATCATTGCCAATGCCCGACAAGTGATTCTCGCGGCTGACTCCAGCAAGTTCGGGCGCAATGCCATGGTACGTCTGGGCTCAATCGACCTGGTCGACTGCCTGGTGACCGACCAGGCTCCTACCCCACCCCTTACCCAATTGTTGAACCAGAACAAGATCAGGCTTGAGGTGGTTTAAGGCTTGTGGGCGCATGCCGCCAGGTTCGTGGCGGCTGTGAAACCATGCGCCGCCCGCGCGGCGCATCGCCAGCGAAGCTAACGCCTGCACCTGTTTCGGGCCAGTTATTCCTGAGGTAGAGGCGCGTCCTAACCAAAACCCAAGCCGTACCCTCCTGAATTTTCATAAATGTTCACTTTATTGTCATTTGATCAGTTTTTTCTATAGAGACTGGCTAGCGACTGGCTTTCTATTGCGCTAGTATTTTCGCAAACGAACATTAATGTTCATATTCGATATGAACAGCACCAGGAGGCCTTGCCCGTGTCCCAGCCAGTTTCGTCCCAGCCCCCAACAGCCGACTGCTATGACCTTGCCGTGATCGGCGGCGGCATCAATGGCGTGGGCATTGCTGCCGACGCCGCTGGACGCGGCTTGAAGGTCTTCCTTTGCGAAAAGGACGACCTGGCCCAACACACGTCATCAGCCAGCAGCAAACTGATTCACGGTGGCCTGCGCTACCTGGAGCACTACGAATTTCGCCTCGTCCGCGAGGCCCTGGCTGAACGTGAAGTGCTGCTGGCCAAGGCGCCGCACATCGTCAAACCTATGCGCTTCGTGCTTCCGCACCGCCCCCACCTGCGCCCTGCCTGGATGATCCGCGCCGGCTTGTTCCTCTACGACCACCTGGGCAAGCGCAAGCGCCTGGGCGCCTCGCGTAGCTTGCGCTTCGGCCCGGGCTACCCCCTGAAACCGGCAATCACCCGGGGCTTCGAATACGCCGACTGCGCTGTCGATGACGCCCGCCTGGTGGTGCTCAACGCCATGGCTGCCCGTGAGCTAGGCGCACATATCCACACCCGCACACGCTGCTTGCGCGCCGAACGTGTAGAAGGCTTGTGGCAGGTAGAACTGCAGCACGCCGATGGCAGCCTCCAGACAATCCATGCCCGCGCACTGGTCAACGCCGCTGGCCCCTGGGTGGCCAGCTTCATCAAGGACGACCTCAAGCTCGATGCGCCTTACGGCATCCGCCTGATCCAGGGCAGCCACATAATCGTGCCGCGCCTGTATGAAGGCGAACATGCCTACATTCTGCAGAACGAAGACCAGCGCATCGTTTTCTGCATCCCGTACCTGGACCGCTTTACCCTGATCGGCACCACTGACCGGGAATACAGCGGCGACCCGGCCATGGTCGCCATTACCGAGCAGGAAACACATTACCTGTTGAAGGTGGTCAACGAGCACTTCAACCATCAACTGAGCCCAGCCGACATCCTGCATACCTACTCCGGCGTTCGGCCATTGTGCAACGATGAGTCGGACAACCCTTCGGCGGTGACCCGGGACTACACACTCGCGCTTTCGGCAGAGGAAGGCCAGGCACCGCTACTGTCTGTGTTCGGCGGCAAGCTCACCACCTACCGCAAGCTGGCCGAATCGGCCATGGTTGAACTCAAGCCCTTCTTCACCCAGATGCGCGGCGCCTGGACTGCCAGTGCGCCACTGCCGGGCGCAGAGGGCATGACAACGGTACAGGCGCTGATCGATGCCGTGCTGGCACGTTGCGGCTGGTTGCCTGTTGACCTGGCCAAACGCTGGGTGCTCACCTACGGCAGCCGCGTGTGGCGGCTGCTCGATGGCGTTCACGGCCCCGAGGACCTCGGGCAGGCTATCGGGGCCGGGCTGTTCACCCGCGAGGTGGACTACCTGCTGGAGGAGGAATGGGCAGAGCAAACCGCTGACATTATCTGGCGTCGCACCAAGCTGGGCCTGTCGCTGACCGCGCAGGAGCAGAGGGCTCTGGAGGCGTATCTGCAGCAAGCCCGCAAGGTGCGCGCGAATAGTCGCGCAGCCTGATATCGACGGTGAAGCCCTCTTGACTCATCAAGGGGGCGTATTCGCCCAGCGCTCATAGGCTTCACGGGCCAAACGCGCCAGCAGCGCCCGCTCGCTGCGATCGTAATCAGTCTTCAGTGCTTCACAGCGTTGCAGAAACTCGTTTTCGCTAATCACTTGCTCATCTACCTGAGCCTGTAGGGCCTCCATGCGCTGGTGCAGTGGCTGTGCCAGTTCTTCAAATCGCTGCGCATGAAACTCTCGCGCGTATTGCTCCCAGAAAGGCCGCTGTGCCAACGAGGCTATCAGGGCATCCGTCGACTCATTTTGCAAAACCGCGTCCTGGACTCGCAGCACGTCGCTGGTGGTTACGTTTGCAAAACCCGGGTAATGCATTTCGTCGAGCTCGATCGGCAAGCCCAAGGGACGCGCAAGCCGCTGTCGGTAAAAAAGCCGTGTCTCGATTTCATCGATATGTGGAGCGTGCTCGGCATGCATGCGTTGCACGTGCAACGTCGCGTGACGGTCGACCTCGTCCAGGCGAAACAAACCACGCGCCAGGCTTAACAAACGAGCTTCCATCCGACTGCCATGAGCATCTTCGACGGCGCGCAGCACCAGAACCCCAAGTTCCATCTGCTCCAGCAACAGCAGCAGGCGGTCTTCACAACTGCGCCGGCCAGATGCCTCGAGAAACAACTGATGACGCAACTGCTCGTGCTGCTCACACGTTTCCAGAATCCGCCAGATACGGCTGCGGTAATGCCCTGGATGTTGTTCAAAGTCCTCGCCGTGGACGAAGTCTGCCAGAAAGCGAAACATTCCATCTGACTGCGGTTCCTCAAGCAGCGCTGTCCATATGGCCTGCTGGCGATCACGCTCGGCGTCGGCTGTACTGTTGGCCCAGGTGTTGAAAAGATCACTGTCAATGGCGCGATGGCGTGCGGACGCAGACCCCCACTGCCCCGGGGTTACACCTCGAGCCTCATCGAGCAGCAATGCGTCAGCTTCGCCTAGTGGATTATCGTGCAAGGACAACTGGTGCACCTGCAGGCGCAGCTGCTGCACCTCTCGGCGCAGTGTGCGGATGTTGTTGTTACGCAAGTCTATGTGGGCACGAAATGAAATCCGCTCAGGCAACGCCTCAAGGCCGGCAGAGCGCAGGTTGACTTCACGCAAATTGCCCAGGCGCGTCAGTACCGGCGCCCTTCCCAGCGGGTTGTGGCTGAGGTCGAGGTACCGCAGCGCGCTCATTCCGGCAAGACGCAACTCACCGGCCTCATCCATGATCACGCTGTTGCGGCGCAGGTTTAGCTGCCGCAGGCGGGGCATATGTTCAATGCCGTGAGGGATCGCAGTCAGGCGATTGCCGGACAGGTCGAGCTCAATCAGGTTGGGAAAACGTCGAAGAAAGTCCCCATTGATTTCACCAAGGCGCAGGTCACTGAGGATCAGCCGTCGCACATGATCAAAGCTCACCCCCTCCGGTAATTCGGGCAGACTTCCGATACGCTCTCCGCTGATGATCAGCGCGTAGTCCCCAGCCTCGTCGGTTATCTTGCGCCGCCAGCTTCGCCGAACGGCAGTAGCGACCCGACGGCGGCGCAGCGCGTCCAGTGGGTTACTGGCATCCCTGCGCCACTGGCGCAGGCTCTGACGCAGGCGTGCCAACTGCCCCGTGAGCTGGCTGTAGTGCTCCCACAACCCTACTCGCCGCTCCATGAGGTCAAGCAGATAGGCTTGTAGCTCCCCGTCTGTCATTGTCGGAAACACTTGGTGAATACCACGCCCTATGGCACGCCGACTGCTCTCCCCTCGCCCACTCAAGGCATACCCGATACGCCCATCCCCCAACCGGGTCGGGGGTCGCAGGCCAACGCCCATACGGGGCATGCCACAGAGCTCAGCCGCTTGGGTACGATCACCGGCAGCGGCCTCGATCAGCAACGAGCCCAAGGCGCCTGGACTGACAGCAGCATCGCCGAGATCGGCTGTGTGCGTCTCGTCCAGCGCAGACAGCAGTGCCGCCAGGTAGGGGCCGGATGCGCCTTGACCGGCATAGCGGTAGCCGTCGCCGCGGCGCACGATACACCGTACATCCTGCGCAGACTCAGCGCCGATACCGGCCAGATACCGCCCACTCTGGCTACCTTCGCGCAGTTCGATGCGCAGGGCGTCCGGCCATTTCAGCTGGCGCTTGAGCAAGCCCAACGCCAGGCGTTCGGTGTCGGGATTGACGCAACGCGGCAGGCGCAGACCCGCGCATGCCCTGTCCAGACGGCTTTCGCGCAGCGACCATCGTGCGCGCTCGGCCACTGCCAGAGGGACCCGCTGTGCAGCGCTGAGCGTATCAAGCTGCGCACCACTGCATTGCTGAAGCAGCTCACGCGTACAGCGAGCCGACAGGCCCGGGAAAGTGCGCTGCAATATCCGCTCGATGCCATTGGGCTGCACTTGCCGGGCAGCAACGTACTGCGCCAGTTGCGGCGCGCTGAAATCCGGGTGTAATGCATGTGCCTGATAAAGCTCCAGGGCATCGAGCAACCGTGCAGGTGCACCCATGTGTTCGACGTGCAAACGGCGAATCTGCGCCTCACTCAGCCCTGTCACCTGGAGCAGATAGTCGCATGTCGCTTCCGGTAGCTCTGCCAGGGGCGTACTCAGGCGGCGTACCAGATTGGCCCGCCCTTCCCAGTATTGGGGAGCTTCGAGTTCATGGCGCCAGCCGCCGGCGCCATTCTGCTCGATCACAGGCCGATAGGCACTGGGACGACCAGGGTGCAGGATCCTGGAGCGACCATCCTGCGGGTCCTCCATCACCCGATAGCGGCCGCTATCGAGGTGCCATAACCATTCCTGTGCGCCGACACCACGCAAAGGTTGGGCATCGTAACCCGGTAGATCCATGGCCATGAGCTTGACCTTGCCTGCGGAGGTGCACACCGGTGCCAAGTCATCCACAAAGGCCAGACGCTCAAGGGCACGCACGGCCACTTGGCTGCCGGCTGCGATCATCCCGCCGACCACCACGTTTTCGGCAACGTTGAACAGGTGGTTCAACGCCCCTTCGCGATCACCTATGCGCCAATCTGCATATCCTTCATAAACCTCGTCAGCGATCTGAACCGCGTTTGCCACCAGCAGCACCTCGCCAAGTACCGGCACGAAGGCCCCCGCCACGCTCAGCAAATTCATACCCAGCTCTTTGTAGCCCTGCATGCGCGCTTCGCGGTCTTCGTCATCTTCGACATCGGTGGGCACCGCGAGCACCTTGGCGTCATCCTTGATCTTGGCGAGGTATTGCCGGCGCAGGTGTACGAATGGCGCGTCAGCGATCGGTGCAGAACGGGCGTCGAGTTCCACCCCGGCTGTCGATGCCTGCGCGACCCGTTCGTTCAATACCCGATAGAAATTGATGCGCTCACGCTCGGTAATGAAGCGCGCGAAAAAGCGCCGATAGGCCGGCGCACGGAAGCGCTTACCGAGGTACTTGTCGAGTGCATCCCAGCTGGCATGACGGGAGACGGGCTGATGAGGGTCATCGGGTATCCAGAGCACCACCGACGCCACTGCGCCATCAGCTGAGGGACGCACTTCCAGCGCCAGCACGCCTTGAACCGGGCGGCCCAGCAGGTACAACTGCCGGGGGACCACAGTGCCAACCAGCGCAGGCACCACCGGTTTTTCGGCAATATGTGGCAACAGAAGAAAATACGTGCGTTCGTCAATGTCCTGTTTCAACGCAGCGATCCGCATCGCCACCTCGAAATGGGCCTTGAAACTCGCTTCGAACAGCCCGTGCAAGCGGGAAATGGCCTGGCCCGGTTCATCCTCCGGGCCGTCTTCAGGCTGCAGATGGTGCGTGAGCAACGCTTGGTACTTGCCACCTGCATCGACCTCGCGACACGCGGAGGCAAACGCGTGGAAGCTCATCGGCAGGCGGTTACCATTGCCATCGACCAGTTCCCCTCTGCGCATCAGCCCGGGGCGTGTCTCCCTGCGATGATAGTTATGCAGCGCCGCCTCCAGCAACGACCGCCTGGAGCGGCGAACATAGGTAGGCCGCAGCAGCGCAGGCGAAGCGCTGGGCAGCAACAGACGCTGCGAGACCCGTACCTTCCAGCCCGTCACGTCCGGGTTGCTGAGGCCGCTCTTGCGCAGTTTCGTTTTGAGCAACTCTGCTGCGTAGGCCTGCAAAGAAGGGATGGCCTGGAGGATCGGGCCAAGCCGCGCATTGCAGTGCGCCTGGCGACGCAGGGCGTTACGTAACGCATCGAGCCTTTCCGGTTGCACGTGGTCGACTAGCCATCCAGGCAAGTTTTGGGCAATCAGGCTATCGATGGAATCGCTCGGGGGCTGGTGCGGTGACATCTGTGAAGCTCTCCAGACAAAGAGGAGAGCACACTACGTCTGCGCCCTTGCCGCGCACTGCATAGTTACCACAAGCGATACCGGGACGCGCGGCAGCCCATGCGCTCGGATAACGTTCGGATTACCGAACGAGTAAGCCCTGTTTATTCGGCCTGACGAACCCCAGAGAGAGGTCGAGACTGTCAAGCACGAGCAATACCAGTGGTTTAAGGTCGACAGCAGGGCTTGGCACGAGTCATGCTCTACACTTGGTAGCCGAATGCACCCGCTTCTTGCTGTATTCGTTGAACGAAGAGTCCGCCAACGGCTCCATAAAAAAAACAAACACGTCGAGGAAAATTTGATGCGTATCGTTCGTCAATTGCTGGGCGCAGCCATCGCGGCTGCAGTCATCGCTTCGCCGGCCATGGCCGAGGAGCTCACCGGCACCCTGAAGAAGATCAAGGAATCGGGCACCATCACGCTGGGGCACCGCGACTCCTCCATTCCATTTTCCTACCTGGCCGGCAAACCCGAGCCCGTCGGTTATTCGCATGACATCCAGCTGGCTGTCGTCGACGCGCTGAAGAAGCAACTGGGCACGGACATCAAGGTCCGTTACAACCTGGTCACCTCGCAAACCCGTATTCCGCTGGTGCAGAACGGCACCGTCGACCTGGAGTGCGGCTCCACCACCAACAACGTCGAGCGCCAACAACAGGTCGGCTTCTCGGTCGGCATCTTCGAAGTCGGTACCCGCCTGTTGACCAAGGTCAAGGACGGTCAGCCTGCATACAAAGACTTCCCGGACCTGGCCGGCAAGAACGTGGTGACCACCGCCGGTACCACCTCCGAGCGCATCCTCAAGGCGATGAACGCCGACAAGCAGATGAAGATGAACGTGATTTCCGCCAAGGACCACGGTGAAGCCTTCAACATGCTCGAAAGCGGCCGCGCCGTGGCCTTCATGATGGATGACGCCCTGCTCGCCGGTGAAATGGCCAAGGCGCGCAAGCCAAAAGACTGGGTCATCACCGGTACGCCACAGTCGTATGAAATCTACGGCTGCATGGTGCGCAAGGAAGACGCTGCGTTCAAGAAAGCGGTCGACGACGCCATCGTTGCCTACTTCAAGTCGGGCGAAGTCAACAAGAGCTATGACAAGTGGTTCATGCAGCCGATCCCGCCTAAAGGTCTGAACCTCAACTTCGAGATGAGCGACGAGCTGAAAAAACTGATCGCCGAGCCGACCGACAAGGCTGCGGACGAGAAGAAGTCCTGATCCTCAGTAAATAGTGGCCTGGTGCTCACAAGCACGAATCAATTCTGCAGGCCACTCATTAGTGTCTAACCTTTCATCCGAGGGCGCCTTGCGCCCCCGGATGCTCGAAGGTGCCCGTGAAACAACCGTCTGAGGGGAAATCCCGATGAATTACAACTGGGACTGGGGCGTGTTCTTCAAGTCCACCGGCGTGGGCAGCGAAACCTATCTGGACTGGTACTTCACCGGCCTGGGCTGGACCATCGCCATCGCCATCACCGCCTGGATCATCGCGCTGCTGCTGGGGTCACTCCTCGGCGTCATGCGTACCGTGCCGAACCGCCTGGTATCGGGTATCGCCACCGCCTACGTGGAACTGTTCCGCAACGTGCCACTGCTGGTGCAACTGTTCATCTGGTACTTCCTGGTACCGGACCTGCTGCCAGAAGGCTTGCAGGAATGGTTCAAGCAGGACCTCAACCCGACCACTTCGGCGCTGATCAGCGTGGTCATCTGCCTGGGCCTGTTCACCGCCGCACGCGTCTGTGAGCAAGTACGTACCGGTATCCAGGCGCTGCCCAAGGGCCAGGAAGCTGCCGCCCGTGCCATGGGCTTCAGCCTCCCGCAGATCTACAACAATGTGCTGCTGCCGCAGGCCTACCGGATCATCATTCCGCCGCTCACCTCCGAGTTCCTCAACGTGTTCAAGAACTCCTCGGTGGCGTCGCTTATCGGCCTGATGGAGCTGCTGGCGCAGACCAAACAGACCGCTGAGTTTTCCGCCAACCTGTTCGAGGCGTTCACCCTGGCCACGCTGATCTACTTCACCCTGAACATGGGCCTGATGCTGCTCATGCGCATGGTCGAGAAGAAAGTCGCCGTGCCTGGCCTGATCTCCGTGGGGGGCAAGTAAATGGAAATGGATTTCAGCGAAATCATCCCCGCCCTGCCTGCCCTCTGGGACGGTATGGTCATGACCCTCAAACTGATGGTCATGGGAGTCATCGGCGGTATCGTGCTGGGCACCATCCTGGCCCTGATGCGCCTGTCGTCGAGCAAACTGCTGTCGAACCTGGCCGGTGCCTACGTCAACTACTTCCGCTCGATCCCGCTGCTGCTGGTGATCACCTGGTTCTACCTGGCGGTGCCGTTCGTGCTGCGCTGGATCACCGGCGAAGATACCCCGGTGGGTGCCTTCACCTCCTGCGTGGTCGCCTTCATGATGTTCGAGGCCGCGTACTTCTGCGAAATCGTCCGCGCCGGCGTGCAGTCGATCTCCAAGGGCCAGATGGGCGCCGCACAAGCACTGGGCATGAACTACGCGCAGACCATGCGCCTGATCATCCTGCCCCAGGCCTTCCGCAAGATGACCCCGCTGCTGCTGCAGCAGAGCATCATCCTGTTCCAGGACACCTCGCTGGTGTACACCGTGGGCCTGGTCGACTTCCTCAACTCGGCTCGCTCCAACGGCGACATCATCGGGCGCTCCCATGAGTTCCTGATCTTCGCCGGCGTTGTCTACTTCATCATCAGCTTCACCGCTTCGTGGCTGGTCAAGCGCCTGCAAAAAAGGATCACCGTATGATTTCCATCAAGAACGTCAACAAGTGGTACGGCGACTTCCAGGTACTGACCGATTGCAGCACCGAGGTCAAGAAAGGTGAGGTAGTGGTGGTTTGTGGCCCGTCGGGCTCGGGCAAGTCCACCCTGATCAAGTGCGTCAATGCACTGGAGCCGTTCCAGAAGGGCGACATCGTGGTCGATGGCACCTCGATTGCCGACCCGAAGACCAACCTGCCCAAGCTGCGCTCGCGAGTGGGCATGGTGTTCCAGCACTTCGAGCTGTTTCCGCACCTGACCATCACCGAGAACCTGACCATTGCCCAGCGCAAGGTCCTGGGCCGCAGCGAGGCAGAAGCCACCAAGAAAGGCCTGGCCCTGCTTGACCGTGTAGGCCTCAGTGCCCATGCCAAGAAACACCCTGGCCAGCTCTCTGGTGGCCAGCAGCAGCGCGTGGCAATCGCCCGCGCCCTGGCGATGGACCCGATCGTCATGCTGTTCGACGAACCCACCTCGGCACTGGACCCGGAAATGGTCAGCGAGGTACTGGACGTGATGGTGCAACTGGCCCACGAAGGCATGACCATGATGTGCGTAACCCACGAAATGGGCTTTGCCCGCAAAGTCGCCAACCGGGTCATCTTCATGGACAAGGGCAGTATCATCGAAGACTGCACCAAGGAAGAGTTCTTCGGTGACCAGAGCGCCCGCGACCAGCGCACCCAGCACTTCCTCAGCAAGATCCTGCAGCACTGACCCGGCCACAGCTTCCGCTGCCAGGGACCACCAGGCAGCGGAAGCTGGTCGTTACAAGGCCACTGTGATGAAATGCGACCCCTCGCTACTTCGCCCTGCCAAGCCTGCCGTGAATTCCCGCCTGATCCGTCAATTGCTGTTACCGCCGCTGATCATCCTGCTGATGGTCGGCCTGGGAATGGCTGGCTACCTGATCAGCGAGAGCAACGGCATCCGCACCCTCAGCGAAAACGGTGAACGCCAGCTGGAGCTGCACGCACGCACGGTCGAAAGCGAAATCAGCAAGTACACCTACTTGCCGAGCCTGCTGGAGCTGGAAGACAGCGTCTCGCACCTGCTCACCGACCCGGACGGCGGCTCACGCCAGACGGTCAATGAATACCTTGAAGGCCTGAATCGTCGCAGTCGCAGTCGGGCCATCTTCGTCCTCGACACCAATGGCCGGGTGCAGGCCACCAGCAACTGGCGCGATGCCGACTCGTTCCTGGGTGAAGACCTGTCGTTCCGCGCCTACTTCCAGACTGCCGTGCGCGGCGAACCCGGGCGTTTCTACGGCATCGGCAGTACCACGGGCGAGGCCGGCTATTACCTGGCCCATGGGCTTGAGGAGCACGGCAAGATCATAGGCGTTGCGGTGATCAAGGTGCGCCTGGACACCCTCGAGGAGCGCTGGCAGCGTGCCCGCCTGGAGGCGTTCGTCAGCGACGAGAATGGCATCATCATCCTCTCCAGCGACCCGGCCCGGCGCCTTAAGTCGGTGCGCCCGCTGACCCCGCAAATCAAGGAGCGCCTGGCGCGAAGCCTGCAGTACTACTGGTGGCCGCTGAACGAATTGCAGCCTCTGGCCCGGGAGACCCTGGCCGATGGCGTGGAAAAACTGACCTTCCCGGCCAACACCGAAACCGCTCATGGCAAGCCGCACGAAGTGGCCTACCTGGCGCAAACCAGGCGCCTGGTCGACACGCCCTGGCATTTCACCCTGCTGACCCCCCTGCAAGACCTGCGTCGCGAGTCCATGGTGCAGGGCATTCTGGTGGGCGTGGCCTTTGCCTTGCTGGCGATCCTCGGCATTGCCTGGAACGAGCGGCGCAAAGTGATCGCCACCCGCCTGGCAGCCCGCGAAGCCCTTGAAGAAGCCAACAGCCAGCTGGAGCGGCGGATTGCCGAACGCACCGCCGACCTGCGCGCCAGCAACGAACGCCTGAAGGGCCAGATTCGCGAGCGCCGGCACGCCGAGCAGACCTTGCGCCACGCCCAGGATGAGCTGGTGCAGGCGGGCAAGCTGGCCGCCATCGGGCAGATGTCCACCAGCATTGCCCACGAGCTGAACCAGCCACTGGCTGCGCTGCGCACCTTGTCTGGTAATACTGTGCGTTTCCTTGAGCGCGGGGCGCTGGAAACCGCCAGTACCAACCTGCGCACCATGAATGACCTGATCGACCGTATGGGCCGCATCACCGCCAGCCTGCGCTCGTTCGCCCGGCGCGGCGATGACAGCGGCCAGGCTTCACTGGCCAAGGCGGTAGAGGCCACCCTGCAGGTGCTGGCCAACCGCATCAGTGCCTGTCACTTGAAATTGCACCACCAGTTCGAGGACCAGCAACTGGCCATCGACCAGACCCGCCTCGAGCAGATTTTGGTCAACCTGATCGGGAATGCCCTTGACGCCATGGCCGCGCAACCGCAGCCTGAGCTGTGGCTGGAAGGCGAGGTGCAGGGTGACAAGTACCGTTTGCAGGTGCGCGACAACGGCCACGGTATCGACGCCGAGGCGCGCAAGCACCTGTTCGAACCCTTCTTTACCACCAAACCGGGCGAGCATGGCCTGGGCCTGGGCCTGACCCTGTCGGCGAGCCTTGCCGCCGCCGCCAAGGGAAGCCTCAACGTCGAGCATCCCGCCACCGGCGGCACGGCCTTCGTCCTGGCCCTGCCTCTGGTTTTCCCCCCTAGCGAATCGGCAGAGCATCCATGAACCAAGCGCCTCTTACCGTCCTGATCGTCGAAGACGACCCGCATGTGCTGCTCGGCTGCCAGCAGGCGCTGGCCCTGGAGGATATCGCCTGCGAGGGCGTAGGCAGTGCCGAACAGGCGCTGGAACGCATCGGCGACGACTTCGCCGGCATTGTCGTCAGCGATATCCGCCTGCCGGGTATTGATGGCCTGGAGCTGCTCAATCGCCTCAAGGCCCGTGACCGCAGCCTGCCGGTGGTGCTGATCACTGGCCATGGCGATATCGACATGGCCGTTGGCGCCATGCGTAACGGCGCCTACGACTTCATGGAAAAACCGTTCTCCCCCGAGCGCCTGGTCGACGTGGTACGCCGCGCGCTGGAACAGCGCGGGCTGTCACGCGAAGTGGTGGCCCTGCGCCGCCAGCTGGCCGAACAGAGCAGCCTGGAGGGACGCATCATTGGTCGCTCGCCGGCCATGGAGCACTTGCGCGAACTGATCGTCAACGTCGCCGACACCTCAGCCAACGTGCTGATCGAAGGCGAGACCGGCACCGGCAAAGAGCTGGTCGCACGCTGCCTGCACGACTTCAGCCGCCGCCAGGGCCACCCATTCGTGGCGCTGAACTGCGGAGGCCTGCCGGAAAACCTGTTTGAAAGCGAGATATTCGGCCACGAGGCCAACGCCTTCACCGGTGCCGGCAAACGCCGTATCGGCAAGATCGAGCACGCCAATGGCGGCACGCTGTTCCTCGATGAAGTGGAGAGCATGCCGATCAACCTGCAGATCAAGCTGCTGCGCGTACTGCAGGAGCGCACCCTGGAGCGACTGGGCTCGAACCAGAGCATCCCGGTGGATTGTCGGGTGATCGCCGCGACAAAGGCTGACCTCGATGCGTTGGGCCAGAGCGGCCAGTTCCGTAGCGACCTGTATTACCGGCTGAACGTGGTCACCCTGGAGCTGCCGCCGCTGCGTGAGCGCCGTGAAGACATCCTGCAGTTGTTCGAGCATTTCCTGCAGCAGTCGGCCCTGCGCTTCGACCGGGAAACACCGACACTGGACAGCCAGACCCTGTCGCGCCTGATGGCCCATGACTGGCCGGGCAACGTGCGCGAGTTGCGCAACGTGGCCGAACGCTATGCCCTCGGCCTGCCAGCGTTCAAGAAAGGCCCCAGCGGTGGTGCCAACCAAGGCCTGCTTTTTGCCGAGGCGGTGGAAGCATTCGAACGCAACCTGCTCACTGATGCCCTGCAACGCACTGGCGGCAACCTGAGCCAGGCCAGCCAGGAACTGGGCATGGCCAAGACCACGCTGTTCGACAAAGTGAAAAAATACGGCCTCGGCTGACCTGAACCCAAACTGGAAAGCCTGAGATCGGTGCAGCACCGGTGGGAGCGGGCAAGCCCGCGAAGAAGCCAGCGCGGATTTCAGAGCCCTGCGATGTGCGTGACCGCTTGCCTATGCGCCTGCAAATAAGGCAACACCGCCCCCAGCAGCGGCGCCTTGAACGGCTCCTGGAACCGATGCGCCAGCCCCGGGATCAAGCGCAACTGGCTGCCCTGGATATGCGCCGCCAGGTGCACGCCATGCATCACCGGCAATAACGGGTCAGCCGTACCGTGTACCACCAGGGTCGGCACTCGCAACTGGTTGAGCAACTCCACGCGACTCGGCTCGGCCAGTATCGCCATGATCTGGCGCTTGGCCCCGTCAGGGTTGAACGCCCGGTCATAGGCCTGCGCCGCCTGTTGCAGCAACACGTCACGGTCGTCGTGTACTTCCGGGCTGCCCAAGGCCGCCAGCAGGTCGGCCTGCTGCTCGATAGCCACTTCGCGGTTCGGTGCGCTGCGCCGGGCCAGCAGCTGCACCAACGCCGGGTCCGGTGCCGGCAGCCCCGCCGCCCCTGAACTGGACATGACCAGCGTCAGGCTGCGCACACGCTCGGGCGCCATCGCCGCCAGATGCTGGGCAATCATGCCGCCCATGCTCACCCCCAAGACATGAAACTGGCGCACGCCCAACGCGTCCATCAGGCGCACGCCGTCATCTGCCATATCAGTCAGCGTATAGGGCGCCGACACTGGCAGGCCCAGCTTGTAACGCAACAGCTCAAGCGTCAGGTTGGCGTGCGGTGGCACCTGGTTCCAGCGTGACAGGCCGACATCGCGGTTGTCATAGCGGATCACCCGAAAACCCTGGCGGCACAATGCCTCGACCACGTCGTCCGGCCAATGAATCAGCTGCCCGCCCAGGCCCATGACCAGCAGCAAGGCCGGGTCGCGTGGCGCACCGACGCTCTGGTACACCAGGCTGACGGCCCCCAGTTCGGCACGCTGCACCGGCACATGGGCGTCACAGCGCTGTTCGGCGAAACTCGCAGGTGCGCTGAACAGGAAGAAAAGAAAAAGCCAAAAAGCCCGCATGAAAGAAACACCAGAATGCAGATCCCCAGTAGAGCGCGAGTCTGATGAATTCTGTTCGGGCGCGCTGCCACAGTTCGGTGACAGTTTCATGACTCCCGCCAGGCGGTGCGACGATCGCCCAGTCGACAGATGTAGCATCATGAGAGAAACTCAACTCATTACCTGGTTCCTCTATTCCATACCCCGGAGTCATCTGTGCTGGAGATCCGTCACCTGAAAACCCTTCATGCCCTGCGCGAAGCCGACAGCCTGGTGGAGGCCGCCGAACGCCTGCACCTGACCCAGTCGGCGTTGTCGCACCAGTTCAAGGAGCTTGAAGAGCGCCTGGGCCTCCCGATTTTCGTGCGCAAGACCAAGCCGATCCGCTTCACCAGCGCCGGGCTGCGTCTACTGCAACTGGCCGATGCCACCCTGCCGTTGCTGCGCAGTGCCGAACGTGACATTGCACGTCTGGCCGGAGGCACTGCCGGACGCCTTCACATGGCTATCGAATGCCACAGCTGCTTCCAGTGGCTGATGCCGACCATCGACCAGTTCCGTGATGCCTGGCCGGAAGTGGAACTGGACCTGGCCTCCGGCTTTGCCTTCGCCCCGCTGCCGGCCTTGGCCCGTGGCGACCTTGACCTGGTGGTGACCTCCGACCCGGTGGACCTGGCAGGCATCACTTATGTGCCGCTGTTCACCTACGAGGCGATGCTGGCAGTGGCCAACCAGCACCCGCTGGCCAGCAAGCCTTACATCGTGCCGCAAGACTTGCTCGACCAGACGCTGATCACCTATCCGGTGGAACGCGATCGCCTGGACATCTTCACCCGCTTCCTGGAGCCGGCCGATATCGAGCCAGCCGCCGTGCGCACCTCGGAGCTGACGGTGATGATGATGCAGCTGGTGGCCAGCGGCCGTGGCGTATGCGGCATGCCGCATTGGGCGCTGCACGAGTACAGCTCGCGCGGCTATGTGAAGGGCAAACGCCTGGGCGAGAAAGGCCTGTTTGCCACGCTTTATGCCGCCGTACGCACCGACATGCTCGATGCCCCATATATGCGCGACTTTTTGCTGACGGCCAAGGACACCTCGTTCGCCACCCTCGACGGTGTCAGCGCGGTGCGTTGAGCGCCTGGCGATACAGCGGCAGGATCAAGTCGCGGGTCAGGGGGGCCAGTTGCATGACGGGCGCCTGATCTGCTGCCAGCCAGACCACCTCCTCGATCTCTGCGGCCGGCACCACAGCAGCGGCGCTGTCGACACGGAACAGCTCAGCTTGCACTTCGAAGCCCGGCTCGTTGGCGGCGGGGGCACTGAACTGGCCCAGGTGCACGGCCTGAGCCGGGTCGATACGCAGGCCCAGTTCCTCGTGCAACTCGCGCACCAGCGCCTGTACCGGCGTTTCACCGGCATCGATCTTGCCGCCTGGCTGCATGAAAGCCTCGGTGCCACGCTTGCGCACCAGCAGGGTGCGGCCCTGAGGGTCGATCAGCAGGGCAGCGGCGATGCGGATGATGTTGGGCATGGGGGTGGGCTCGCTGAAAAATGACCCGCGAGGATCCCATGGGGTCATTGGCCTGACAAGGCCGGTCATTCCTGTGCCGGCCTGACAGGCCAACTGGGCGTTACACGTATCTGGTCGAGGCGGCACGCTATTGAGCAGGATCGAAAATCTTGATCACAGCACGTCCCCCCTGTAGGAGCGGGTTCACCCGCGAATGCGATGGTGAGGCTCCCGACGCATTCGCGGGTAAACCCGCTCCTACAGCGGTATGCGTTGCACCCAGGCAATTCGGCTCGGGTCGAGAATGATTTTCGCTACCCCGATTTTAATTTGCAGCGCCCGGCAACTTGGCTATGGTCGGGGTTTGCCCCCAGGCCCTGAGCCTGACCGCGCCATCGCAAGGACCCTGTATGAGCCTGTCACTTCTCAGTCGCTATGCCTTCTTCGCCGCCTGCGTGCTGTTCACCCTGGCGAGCATCCCCTTCAGCCACCACGAATGGTTGTGGCCGTTCACCCTGACCACTGGCATCCTCAGCCTGGTCGGCCTGTTCGATTTACTGCAGCAGCGCCACGCCGTACGCCGTAACTACCCGGTTCTTGGCAACATCCGCTATCTGGTCGAGGCCATTCGCCCGGAAATCCGCCAGTACCTGCTGGAGTCCGACAGCGATGCCCTGCCCTTCTCCCGCGCCCAGCGCTCGCTGGTGTATGCCCGGGCGAAGAACGAAGCCTCGGACAAACCTTTCGGCACCCTGATCGACGTATATGAATCCGGTTTCGAGTTCATCGGCCACTCCATGCGCCCGGCACCGCTGGCCGACCCGGCCAGCTTCCGCGTTATCGTTGGTGGGCCGCAGTGCAGCCAGCCGTATTCGGCCTCGATCTTCAACATTTCGGCCATGAGTTTCGGCTCGCTCAGTGCCAATGCCATCCGTGCGCTCAACCAGGGCGCCAAGCTGGGCAACTTCCACCACGACACCGGCGAGGGCAGCATCAGCCCCTACCATCGCGAACACGGTGGCGACCTGGTGTGGGAACTGGGCAGCGGCTACTTCGGGTGCCGCACGCCGGATGGGCGCTTCGATCCCGAACGCTTCGCCGCCCAGGCGCGCAGCCCTCAGGTGCGCATGATCGAGATCAAGATGAGCCAAGGTGCCAAGCCCGGCCACGGCGGCATACTGCCCAAACACAAGGTCACACAGGAAATTGCCGAAACCCGTGGCGTGCTGATGGGCGAGGATTGCATCTCCCCGTCGCGCCACAGCGCCTTCTCGACACCGATCGAAATGATGCACTTCATCGCCCAGTTGCGTGAGCTGTCCGGCGGCAAGCCGGTGGGGTTCAAGTTCTGCCTGGGCCACCCGTGGGAATTCATGGGCATCGCCAAGGCCATGCTGGAAACCGGCATCCTGCCCGACTTCATCGTCGTCGATGGCAAGGAAGGTGGCACTGGCGCAGCGCCCGTGGAGTTCACCGACCATATCGGCGTACCCCTGCGTGAAGGCCTGCTGTTCGTGCACAACACCTTGGTCGGCCTGAACCTGCGCGACAAGATCAAGCTGGGCGCCAGCGGCAAGATAGTCAGCGCCTTCGACATCGCCAGCGTGCTGGCCATTGGTGCCGACTGGGCCAACTCTGCACGCGGCTTCATGTTCGCCATCGGCTGTATCCAGTCGCAAAGCTGCCACACCAACAAGTGCCCGACCGGCGTGGCCACACAAGATCCGTTGCGCCAGCGTGCGCTGGTGGTGCCCGACAAAGCCCAGCGGGTGCTGAACTTCCACCACAACACCTTGCGTGCCTTGGCAGAAATGCTGGCGGCGGCAGGCCTGGAGCACCCGGCTCAACTGGAGGCCAAGCACCTGGTGCGGCGCATTTCGGCCACCGAGATCAAGCTGTTCTCGCAGATGCATGTGTTCTTGAAGCCAGGTGAGTTGCTGACCGGCGAGGTGAACGGGCAGTTCTATTCGCGGATGTGGCAACTGGCTCGGGCGGACAGTTTCGAGCCGCACAGCGAAGTGGCGGCCTGACGGAACGCTGGGGCCGCAAAGCGGCCCCACGTCAGATCAGGAGGCGGTACTCGTCACACCTTGTGCGTCTTTCGGCGCCAGGCGGAGCGTGTAGTACAGCACCGTCAGCAGCACCAGGAACGCCGGGCCGATGTACAGGGCCACACGCGTATCCTCGAAGTACGCCATCAGCCCGACCACCAGCACCAGGAAGGCCAGCGCCAGATACGAACTCAGCGGCCACAGCCACATGCGGTACTTCAGTGCCTTGCGCTCGGCAGTGGTAAGGCCGGCGCGGAACTTCAGCTGTGCCAGCAAGATCATCACCCAGGTCCAGATCGCACCGAAGGTGGCGATCGAGGTTACCCAGACGAAGACCTTTTCAGGCACCAGGTAGTTGGCCAGTACGCCCAACAGCAACGCGCCGATCGACAGCAGCAGCGCATTGCGTGGCACGCCGTTCTTCGAGGTACGGGCGAAGGCCGCCGGCGCCTGGCCGTTCTGTGCCAGGCTATAGAGCATGCGCCCGGTACTGAAGATGCCGCCATTGCACGACGACAGCGCCGCCGTGATGACCACGAAGTTGATGATGCCGGCGGCGGTCTTGATGCCGAGGCGCTCGAAAGTCATGACGAACGGGCTGCCCTGGCTGCCGATTTCGTTCCAAGGGTAAATCGACAGGATCACGAACAACGCCCCGACGTAGAACAGCAGGATGCGCCAGAACACCGAGCCGATGGCCTGCGGAATGGTCTTTTGCGGGTTGCGTGCTTCACCTGCGGTGAGGCCGATCATTTCCACGCCCAGGTAGGCGAACATCACCATCTGCAGCGACATCAGCACGCCAGTCACACCATTGGGCATGAACCCGCCATAACTCCACAGGTTGGAGATACCGACTGCGACACCGTCATTGCCAAAGCCGAAGGCAATGATGCCGATGCCGCCGAGGACCATGGCGATGATGGTGACGATCTTGATCAGCGCGAACCAGAACTCGAATTCACCAAAAGCCTTCACCGCCACCAGGTTGATCGCGCCCATGCTGCCCAGTGCCGCCAGGGCCCAGATCCAGCGCGGTACGTCGGGGAACCAGATGCCCATGTAGATGGCCACTGCAGTAATTTCGGCAACACAGGTCACCAGCCACAGGAACCAGTAGTTCCAGCCGGTCAGGAAGCCCGCCAATGGGCCGAGGTAATCCTGGGCATAACGGCTGAAAGAGCCGGCGACAGGGTTATGCACGGCCATTTCACCGAGCGCGCGCATGATCACCAGGATGGCCAGGCCACCGATGATGTAAGACAACATGATGGCTGGGCCGGCCATTTCGATCGCCTTGGCCGAACCGAGGAAAAGACCGACACCGATACAGGCGCCCAGCGCCATCAAGCGGATGTGCCGTTCGCCCAGTTCACGCTTGAGCGGGCCGCCTTCAGTGGCCTGGCCGTGGGCAGAGTGGTTGCCGACTGGCATAGCAATACAACCTCATTTTGTTATTGGATTTGACCTTCGTGCAGCCGCGACCATGCCGATAGGCGTGGCGTTGGCTTGCCAGGCCGGCCTTGTGGGCCTGCCCATGTGCCGGACTAGAGCGCCCGGCAGGGCGAAGGGGGCCAGCAGTATAGGAAGACCGTTGTAGGTGTTTTCACTGTATATATGCAGAAATTTGGCTAGAACTCTGGGGCCGCTTCGCGCCCAAAGAATTGCCAAGGCACCATAGCAACATCGTCCGTTGAAGAAACCCACACCAAAGCCGTATAGCCCCACACCACTTTTTCCAACTTCCTACAAATTTTTCACCCTATCCACTCAACGTCTAAGCTTCAGACAAGCAAGACGAAAACACTTGGCCGGATAGAAGACTATGGGCGCACTGTGGCAATCGGAACCCAGCAGAACGGAAGCTCCCGAGATACCTCAGGCCGAGACGCCACAATCCAAGTCCCCCCGTCAGCGTCGGCTATGGTGGTGGCTGATCATCCTCATCCTGCTGGTGGCACTGGTAGCCATCGCTGTTGCCGCGTATAACGAATTCCGTACCTCCGAACTACAATCGCGCGAGTTCAGCAGACTGGCCGCTACACTGACCTACTCGCTGCAACCCGGTCCCAGCGATGCCATCGTCTACCCCGGTGATGGGCCGTTCGACAAACGCCTGGGCTATAGCGCCCTGGGTGAATTCCTGCCACGCCTGCTCAAGCGCGACTACCTCATCAGCGAACAGGTGAAGTTTTCACCCGCATTGATGAACTACGTCGATCATGGGCTGTTCGCGCCCTATATCGAGAAGATCCAGGCCGGCCTGTCGATCACCGATTGCCGCGGCGACACGCTGTACCAGTACAACTACCCCCAGCACCTGTACCCGGACTTTGCGGCGATACCTCCCGTAATAGTCAACAGCTTGCTGTTCATCGAAAACCGCGACCTGCTGGATACCGACGACCCACGTAACAACCCGGCTGTGGACTGGCCACGCTTTGCCAAGGCCGCCTACAGCCAGGTCGCCAAGTACCTGGCCCTGCCCGGTCAGTCTGCCGGCGGCAGCACCCTGGCCACCCAGCTGGAAAAATATCGCCACTCACCGGATGGCCTGACGGTGTCGGGCGCGGAGAAGATCCGGCAGATGATTTCTGCCAGCGTGCGTGCCTACCAGGGCGGCCCCGACACCACCGAGGCACGCCAGCGTATCGTGCGCGACTACCTCAACAGCGTACCGCTGTCGGCCGTGCCTGGGCATGGTGAGGTACATGGCATGGCCGAGGGCCTGCGGGTGTGGTACGGCGCCGACTTCGACCAGGTCAACCAGGCCCTGAACGCCACCGCCACCGACTCAGAGAGCATGGCCGCGCGTGGCCTGGCCCTGCGCCAGGTGCTGTCGCTGATGATTGCCCAGCGCCGTCCCTCGTATTACTTGTCCAAGGGCCGGGTCGAGTTGGCCGAACTCACCGACTCGCACATTCGCGTGCTTGCCGCCAACAAGGTCATCGATCAGCCGCTGGCCGATGCCGCGCTGGTCAGCAAGGCGGTGTACCGCGACTGGGTAGCGCAGCCGACCATCGTACCGATCATCACCAACAAGGGCATCAGCCTTGCGCGCAACCGTCTGTCGGCCATGCTCAACCGCCCACTGTACGACCTCGACCGCCTTGACCTGTCAGCCACCAGTACCTTGCAGGCCGACCTGCAACTGCAGGTCAGCCAGTACCTGAAAAACCTCGCCGACCCGGCGTTTGCCGCACAGATCGGCCTGATCGGCGAGCGACTGCTCACCGCCAAGACCACCGACCAGGTGAGCTACAGCTTCACCTTGTTCGAGCGCACCGCCGATGGTTCGCGGGTGCGGGTGCAGACCGACAGCACCAACCAGCCCTTCGACATCAACGAAGGCAGCAAGCTGGAGCTGGGCTCAACCGCCAAGCTACGGGTACTGACCACCTACCTGGAGATTATCGCCGAGCTGCACGACAAGTACGCCGGCAAACCTGCCGCCGAGCTGAAGAAGGTCGAAGTGGCCGAACTCGACCGCATCACGCAATGGTCGCTGGAATGGCTGGCGCAGAACAGCAAGAACCAGAGCCTGGACGCCATGCTCGACGCCGCGCTGGAACGCAAGTACTCGGCCAACACCGGCGAAGGGTTCTTCACTGGCGGCGGGATGCATGTGTTCAACAACTTCCGCAAGGAAGACAACAACCGCAACCCGACACTCAAAGATGCACTGCGCGAGTCGATCAACCTGCCGTTCATCCGCCTGATGCGCGACCTCGTGCGCTACGTGACTTACCAGCAACCATACAACCGCGTGGCGCTGCTCAAGGACGACGCCGACCCGCGCCGCCAGGAGTACCTTGCGCGCTTCGCCGACAAGGAGGGCACCAAATACCTGATGCGCTTCTGGAAAAAGTACCAGCGTAGAACCTCGCAACAACGCCTGGACACCTTTATCGACAGCATGCGCGTGACCCCACAGCGGTTGGCGGCAGTACACCGCTACCTGTTTCCCGAGGCAGGCCAGGAAACCTTCAACGCATTCGTGCGTGCCCACCTCAAGGATGACAAGAAGGTGCTGGGCAAACTGACCGATGGCCGTCTGTCAGAGATGTACGCTGCTTATGGCCCGGGCAAGTACGACCTGCCCGACCAGGGTTACATCGCCAAGGTCCACCCGTTGGACCTGTGGCTACTTGGCTACCTGCTGAAGCACCCAGGCTCGACACTGACCGAAATGATCAATGCCAGCCGTTTCGAACGCCAGGAGGTATATGGCTGGCTGTTCAAGAGCCGCCACCAGAGCGCCCGTGACAGCCGCATCCGCACCATGGTCGAGATCGAAGCCTTCCTCGACATCCACCAGCGCTGGAAACGCGTGGGCTATCCATTCAACCACCTGGTGCCTTCATTGGCCACGGCCATCGGCAGCTCCGGCGACCGCCCCGCTGCCCTCTCCGAACTGGTCGGGATCATCCAGAACGACGGTATTCGCCTGCCAACCTTGCGCATCGACACCTTGCACTTTGCAGCCAACACACCCTACGAGACCAAGTTGATCACAGACCCGGACCGCGGCGTGCGCATTCTGCCGGTCGAAGTGGCGCGTGCGCTCAAAGGCGCCATGTCGCAAGTGGTCGACGCAGGTACCGCGCGGCGTATTTCCGGCAGCTTCAAGCTGCAGGACGGCACGCCACTGGTGATGGGCGGCAAGACCGGTACCGGTGACAACCGAATCGAAAGCTTCGGCGCCGGCGGCCGGCTGATCGGCTCGCGCTCGCTGAACCGCACCGCCACCTTCGTGTTCTTCCTCGGCGACAACCATTTCGGCACGCTGACCGCCTTCGTGCCGGGTCGCACGGCAGAAGCGTTCAAATTTACCTCGGCGCTGCCGGTGCAGGTGCTCAAGGGCATGGCACCGATCCTCATGCCATACCTGCAGCCAGGCAACCCGAATGAGTGCAAGCCGCCACAGGTTGCCGTGCACACACCGCCGCCGACAGGTAACACATCGACTGAGTAGATGATAATCATCAGCATTAAATGGCTTGTCTTTAGATATATCTTGAGTAATATCTTACGATATATCGCAAACGACGGAGCCCTTTCCTTATGCGCGAACATACCCCTCATGATCCCTTCGAGCGGCGCCCCGGCCGTGGCGAGCGCGGCCCGCGTGTCTTCGCCCCTGGTGACCTCAAGCTGCTGATGCTGGACTTGCTGGCCGAGCAACCCGGCCACGGTTACGACCTGATCCGCCAGATCGAGAACTTGTTCGAAGGCAGCTACAGCCCAAGCCCCGGGGTGATCTACCCCACGCTGAACTTTCTTGAAGAAGCCGAACTGATCAGCGGCCAGGTGCAGGGCAGCAAACGCCTGTATGCCATCACCGATGCCGGCCGCAGCGCCTTGGCGGATCAGGCGGTAGCCCTGGATGGCGTGCGCATGCGCATCGAGGTCAGCAAACGCGCCCTGCGCGGCCACGACCGCCCGCCAGAGATTCATGAAGCGGTCGGTAACCTGCGTCATGCACTACACATGCACAGCGGCCGCTGGACCGCGGAAGAAATCGAACGGGTCCGTGACCTGCTCAACCATGCCGCCACGGCCATCGCCTCCGGGCCAACCGAACCTTTCAGGGAGACGCCCCATGAGTGACACCATTCACCGCGTAAACCACGAGATCCGCCAGCGCCGTCTGCAGGTGCTGCGGGTCACCGAGCTGACCCCGCGCATGCGCCGGATCACCTTGGGGGGTGCCGAGCTGCAAGGCTTTACCAGCATGGGCAGCGACGACCATATCAAGCTGCTGTTTGCCGAAACGCCGGAGCAACAACAGGCCATCGAGGCCCGTAATATGGGTAAGGACGGTGGCGCGCGGCCCACCATGCGCGAGTACACACCGCGGCGCATCGACCTGGTGGCAAATGAGCTGGACATCGACTTCGTGCTGCACGGCGACGGCCCTGCCTCTACCTGGGCCGCGCAAGCCGCGCCCGGGCAAACCCTGGACATCGCAGGGCCAAGGGCCTCGCTGGTGGTGCCGGATATTTTCGACAGCTACCTGCTGATCGGTGATGAAACTGCTATCCCGGCCATTGGCCGTCGGCTGGAGGAGTTGCCGGCGGGCCGCCAGGTGCTGGCAGTGATCCAGATCGAAGACGAGCACGAGCGCCAGCCGCTGCCAAGCAAGGCCCAGGTGGAAGTGATCTGGGTACGTCGCCAGGAGGAAGACTTGTTGGCACTGGTGCGGAACCTGAGCTTGCCGCAAGGCCGGCTGTATGCCTGGGTGGCGCTGGAAAAAGCCCTGACTCGCCAGGCCAAGGCGCTATTGCTGGAGAAAGGGGTGCCGGAAGATGCGCTAAAGGCTGCGGCCTACTGGCGGGCCAACGGGACTGCGGACGACGAGTGATCGTGATTGCCTGATCTGCCGTCTTCGCGGGCAAGCCCGCTCCTACACTGATCGGGGATGGACACAAATCGGTGGGTGGGCACATATCGGCGGTTGGACACAAATCGGCGGTTGGACACAAATCGGTGGTTGGACACAAATCGGCGGTTTGACACAAATCGGTGGGTGGGCACATATCGGCGGTTGGGCACAGGCCGTTGTAGGAGCGGGTTCACCCGCGAACACCGGCGCAGCCGGTGCCACGCAAAGCGCCGCCTGCTTCGCGGTTTGAACCATTTGATAAGACCAAGCGGTTCAGCCCCGACCACCTCAGAAAAGCTCGACCGCCCACAGCGTATCTACAGGGCGCCACGCCACGTAGTTGCTCACCAACGAAGGTCTCGCTGCCCCGCCAGGGCCTGCGGCCCGAGCCATTGAGCCCCACGCAACAATGGCGTCAACTGCGCTTCAGGCTGCAACTGGAACACCACCTGCGCCCGGCGCCCTGGCAGGTCGGCATCCACGGCCAGTTGATGTTGCCCTGGCTGCGCCAACTGCCCGCGCAGGTGCCAGCCACTGCGGCAATCCATTTCCAGCCAACCGTGCCCAAGGCCAAGGGACCAAGGGTCGCTCAGAGCCAGGTCGGTTACGATCACGCGGCCTTCACTGGCCTGGCATTGGCGCCCTGCCCCCTGCATCCTCACCCCCCCCTGCCACTGGCCGGCCAGGCGGTAATCCGTCGAGACCGTCGCCAAAGCCCCCTTGGCTGATGCCTCCAGCCGCCACTGCCAAGGCCAGCCTTCTGCGCGCAACTGCCAGGCCTGGCCCTGGAACCCCACTTGCGCATTCACCTGCAAGCGCCAGGGCTGCAGCGTCCAGCGCAAAGGCCCGACCGGCCCCCATTGTTGTGCCTGCCCTTGCCAAAGGCTTCCGCCGACATCACGTACCGGCAGGCCGAACGCACGCACCACCCAATTGGCCGGAAGCTCGATAAACAGCGTGAGCACGAATACCAATAGCACCCAGGCCATTGCTGCACTGCGGCTCATGGCTGCACCACCAGGTCGAATCGCAAAGCCTTGCCCTGTTGCTCCAGCCCCCATTGCAACGGCAATGCGCCTTCTGCACGCAGGCTCTGCACCCAGCCTTGCAGCATGCGCTCATCGGCCACCTGCCCCCGCAGTTGCCAGGCCTTGCCTTGCGTATCGACTTCGATCAGTTCGACCCCACGGGCCTGGGCCGACTGACGTAGCCGCTCCAGGTTCAAACCGGGCCCGCCTTGCAGGCTGGCCGCCTGTTCGGCCAGCACACGCCACTGGCCAAGCACGCGCCATTGCGCAATGCCTTCGCGCAGGGCCAGGAAGGCCAGCAGCAGCGCGATCAGTCCCCAGGCGAACGTGAAGCGATGACGCTGTAGCCAGTCGCGGTTCATGAGGCTGCTCCCAGGTCGAAGATCACTTGGCCATCTTGAACCTGCACTGTGGCGCCAGCGGCAGCCGCCATATCACGCCATGGCGGCGCACTGCCCTCGCCCTGCAGGTGTAGGTGCCAACGCTGGCCATCGAAGCGCACCGCTTGCAGGCGCAAGCCGGGATTGTCACGCAGCCAGGCCTGCAAGCGAGCCTGCAGGTCGTCTAGCTGGCGTGTACGCAGTTGCTGCTGCAGTACGCTCTCGCGCAGGCGCTTGAGGACTTGTGCCGCGTGTCGAGGGCTGGCCTGCTCGCCGGTCACGGTAAAGACCTGACTGCGCCAGAGTTGCGCCTGGCGCCATTGCTGGCTCAACCACAGGCCACCCCAAACGGTGGCCAGCACCAGGCAAGCTGCCAGCAGCCGCTGCTGCTGTCGGGACGCCGCCGGCAACGAGCGCACCTTGCGGATGCGTTCGAACAGACCGGGTAATGTGTCGAGCGGCGTAAATACGGCTGGCCAATTGCCGCTCAGCGACGTCTTGTGCAGCCCTGCCCACGGTGGCTGCCGCACTCCCCCCAAGGCATCAGGCCAGGCCAGCCAGTGTTCCTGTCCGTCTTCGGCCAGCCCTTTGTAATAGGACATGCCGGGGGTACGCTGCCATTGCCAGGCGCATCCTGGCTCGGGCGATGGCAGCAACTGTAGCTCCGCCCAGCAGCGCACTACCTGCAAGCCCCAGGCGGCACATTGGCCACGCCATTCATCCAACTGCTGGCGCGCCACTACCAGCAGGCGAAGGTGCCCGGGTTCACGGGCCAGGCAGGCACAGGCCACCTCATGCGGGGCCTGCAGCAAGCGATCCTCAAGCAACAAAGGCCATTCTTCGCGCTTGAGCCCGGGCGGGGCCGGCACGCGAAAATGGCTGCAGGCCTCGGCAGGCAGAACCAGCGCAACATGGGCCTGCGGGTTTGCCGGTGGCTCACCCTGCCCCTGGCTTTGCAAAATACCCTCATGGACCAGCGCCCAGTGCCAGACAACACCCGGGCGCAGCAATAGCCACGCCTGCGCCGGCGTACGCCGCCGCCATTCAAGTTTCATGAGCGCCCCCATGGGAGGGCGAAGGTGCAGACATAGGGGGCTCCATCACGCAGCAGTTCCAGACGCACACCACGGCCTGGGTGTACCGGTTGGTCAGAAGGCCAGGCCAGCCAGCGGCCGCCCTGGTAGTACAGAACGTTCATGGCGCTGACCTGGTCGAGTCGTTCGCGCTCTACCCAGCGCGGGGCGACGGCGGCGTACAAATCGGCCGAGCTTTCCAGCAGCAGGCGCTGCTCACGGACCTCGAAGCGCAGTCGCTGGCGTTGCAGGCGCGAGCCACCTTCGGCCGCCGGCAGGCCGGTGCTGGCGACCCACAGCAACTGGTTGCTGGCGGGTTGCCAGTCCAGCCATCGGCTGGCCAGCGGCAAACGCTGGTCGTAGACACGGCGCAGCACCGGGCTGTCAAAGCGCCGCTCCAGTGCCAGACAAAAGTCCAGCACCGAGGTTTGCTGATTGGTGTGCTGCAGGCGTTCGCGCACCTTCAGCCAGCCGTTGACCAGCGCGGCGAGCATGATGCCGAGTATGGCGGTCAGGGCCAGGGCGACCATCAGTTCGATCAGGGTCAGACCTGCCTGATGGCGTTTCATGGGCGCTCCAGAAACACGGTGTACTGGCCCAGTGGCAGACGCTGATCGTGGTCGGCGAACAATTGCAGTTCGCCACGGCGCAGGTCACGCACGCCGGTGCGGCGCAGTTGCAATTGCCAGTGACACAGTTGGCCACCTTGGCCAAGCTTGCCGGCCACCTGGTTTTCGGCAGGCCAGTACTGCTCGACAGCAAAGCGGGCTTGCAGCTCACGCGCGCACAACAGGCCAAGGCGGTGCTGTTGCAGGTTGTCCTGAACGGCCAGCCGCTGGCGCAGTACCTGGCTGGTGATGACTGCCAGCACGGCGGCAATCGCCAGGGCCACGGTCACTTCCAGCAAGGTGAAACCACGCTGACGCTGCTTCATGGCGCCACCGCCACCCGCAAGTGACCATTGCGGCGCCAAGCCCATTGCTGGCCGCCATCAGCCCAACGCCAACGCACACTGCCCGACTGTGCCCAGCCATGCGGCGTGAACAGCAGGCGCGGCTGCGGGCTCGGGGGCCAGTCCGGGTGAAGGCCCTTGGGCCAGTCGCCGAGCGCGACCTTTTCAACGATCCAGTCATTGCCTTGGCGGCGGACGAACTCCGGGCGCTGGCCATTCCAACGCAGCCCGCGCAGTTGCCCGGCATGCCGGGCCAGCGCGGCCTGGCCGCGGACCTCGGCCGCCAGCCGTTGCAGGGCCTGCTCGACACGGGCCTGGCCGTTGCCGAGGCCAGCCACCGCCAGCCCGGTCATCAGCCCAGCGATGGCCAACACCACCAGCAGCTCGATCAGACTGAACCCATGCTGACCGCGCACCGGTTACAGCGCCCAGTTACCCAGGTCGGCATCCTGGCCTTCGCCACCCGGCATGCCATCGGCGCCCAGCGAGTACACATCGACCCGGCCATGTTCGCCGGGCATGCGGTACTGGTACGGGGTGCCCCATGGGTCTTCCGGCAGGCGACGCACGTAGCCATCACTGCGCCAGGCCCGAGGCAGCGGCTCCTGAGCCGGCTTTTTCACCAGCGCGACCAGGCCCTGTTCGTTGCTGGGGAAGCGCAAATTGTCCAGACGATACATGTCCAGCGCCTGCTCCAGGGTGGCCAGGTCGGCCATCACCTTCTGCTTCATGGCCTTGTCCTGGTTGCCCAGCACGCTGGGCGCCACCACGGCAATCAGCAGGCCGATGATGAAGATCACCACCATGATTTCCATGAGGGTGAAGCCGCGTTGGCGGTTACGTCGATGCTGCATGGCAATACTCCTTGTCGTCACAATTGCAGGCCCTGGTTGAGTTGCATGATCGGCAGCAGCACCGCCAGCACGATGAACAGCACCACGGCGCCCATCACCAGGATCATCAGGGGTTCGAACAGCGCCATGGCGGTATCGACCTGGCGGGCAAAGCCGCGCTCCTGGTCGTCGGCCACGCGCTCGAGCATGTCCGCCAGGGTGCCACTGGCCTCGCCGCTGCCGACCATGTTCACCAGCAGCGGCGGGAATTGCTGGCTGGCATCCAGCGCACGGTGCAGGCTTGTGCCGCCCTGCACGTGCTGGCGCACCTGCTCCATGGCCAGGCGGATACGCCGGTTACCAATGGTTTCAGTGGCCACCTGCAAGGCTTCGAGCAGGGCCACGCCACTGCCACTGAGAATCGCCAGGCTGCGCGCCAGGCGCGCGCTTTCCAGCACCTGCAGCAGGTGGCCAATACGCGGCAGGCGCAGCAGCAGTTGGTCGCGACGCAGGCACCAGTGCGGTTTGCGAAGCAGCCAGCCGCCCAGCACCCCGAGCAACAGCGCCCCCCCTAACAGCCAGGGCCCGGCTTGCACCAGCCCCTGGCTCAGGCCGATCAGCAACGAGGTGATCAGCGGCAGGCTTTGCCCGGCGTGGGCGAATTGCTCGGTGAGTTTGGGCACGACGAACGTCATCAGGCCAATCACCACTGCCAGCGATACCCCCATCAGCACAGCGGGGTAGATCAGCGCAGTACGGGCCTTGTGTTGCTGGCGTTGCACCTGCTCCAGGTGGTCGGCCAAGCGGGTCAGCACCTGGGCCAGGTGCCCGGAACGTTCGCCGGCCTCGACCAGCGCGCAGTACAGGCCGGTAAACGGTGCGCCCTGCCGGGCCAGGCTGCGGGCCAGGCCCAGGCCTTCGGCCAGCGAGCCGCGCAAGGCCACCAGCACACTGTGCAGGGCGGGCTGACGCAGTTGCCGTTCAAGGGTGGCAAGGGCATCGACCAAGGGAATACCGGCCCCGGTCAAGGTGGCCAGCTGACGGGTCAGCTCACACAGCTGGGCGCGGCTCAGGCGCTGGCGACGGGGTTGTCGGCTGCCGGCTTCATGACGCTGCAACTGGCGGGCGAACAGGCCCTGCTCGCGCAACAGCTGGCGAGCGTGGCGTTCACTGTCAGCCTGCAGGCTGGCCTTGTGCGATTTGCCGGCGAGGTCAACGGCCTGGTAGCGATAGGTCGGCATGTCTTAGCCCTGTACCACGCGCAGCACTTCGGCCAGGCTGGTCTCACCGCGCGCCAGGCAATCGCTGGCCATCGCCACCAGGCTTTGGCGCCGTTCAGCCAGGTAATCCTGCATGGCCAGCTCACTGGCGCCGTCGTACAACAGGCCGATGAGCCCAGCGTCCAGTTCGATAAATTCGTACAGCCCCAGTCGCCCGATATAACCGCTGCCCTGGCACTGCTCGCAACCCACCGCGTGATAAGTGCTGCCCAGCGCCGCCAGCTCGGGCCACAGCTCGCGCTCGGCAGCCTGCAGCGGGTGCGCCACGGCACAGTTGCACAAACGCCGCACCAGGCGCTGGGCCAGGACGCCGCGCAGGCAAGAGGCGATCAGGAAGGGCTCGATGCCCATGTCGCGCAGGCGGGTCACTGCGCCTACCGCGCTGTTGGTATGCAAGGTCGACAGCACCAGGTGGCCGGTGAGGCTGGCCTGCACGGCGATCTGTGCAGTCTCCTGATCGCGGATTTCGCCGAGCATGATCACGTCAGGGTCCTGACGCAGGATGGCGCGCAAGCCACTGGCAAACGTCAGCCCCGCACGCGGGTTGATGGCGGTTTGGCCAATGCCGGCGATGGCGTACTCCACCGGGTCCTCGACGGTGAGGATGTTGCGGCTGCCATCGTTGAGGCTGTTCAGGCTGGCGTACAGGGTCGTGGTCTTGCCCGAACCGGTCGGCCCGGTGGACAGCACAATGCCATTGGGACGCGCCAGGCAACCGCGCAGGCCCTGCAGTACCGCTGCCGGCATGCCCAGGTTATCCAGCGCCAGCAGGCTGGCCTGCTTGTCGAGCACGCGCATCACCACCCGCTCGCCATGGATGCCGGGCAAGGTCGAGACCCGCACGTCCACTTCGCGCCCTGCTGCACGCAAGGTGATGCGGCCGTCCTGGGGCTGACGCTTTTCAGCGATGTCCAGGCGGGCCATGACCTTGATCCGTGATACCAGCATGGCCGACAACGCACGCGGAGGACGCAGCACCTCACGCAGGTGGCCATCGACCCGCAGACGCACCACCAGGCTCTGCTCGAAGGTCTCGATATGGATATCCGAGGCGCGCAGCCGCAGCGCCTGGCCGAACAGGCCGTTGATCAGGCGGATCACCGGGGCTTCGTCGTCGCTTTCAAGCAGGTCTTCGATGCGCGGCATCTCGCTCATCAGGCTATCCAGGTCGACCTGGTCGCCGATGCCTTCGATCAGCGCTTCGGTGGCGGCATCGCCGGCCTGGTACAGCTGGCCAAGGCGCTCGTCGAACAGCGCAGGTTCCAGGTATTCGAGCAGGCTTGGCTGGCCATGCACACGCAGCAACTCCTGCAACTGGGCATTGTCGGCGTCGGGCCGCAGCCATAGCTGCCAGCCCTGCTCCGCCGGGGCCATGGCCACTCCGCTCTGCCGTGCCTGGCGATAGGGCAGCATCACCAGTCACCGCCTTCCAGGCGTGCGCGGCTGGCGGGGAAGACCTGCAACAGCCGCGTGCCCTCTGCAAGGTCCGGCAACTGCAGCGGTGTGGTCTGCTGCAGGGTGCGGTACTTGGCTTCACTGAGGCCCGCCAGGCTCGGCCCGTCGCGCAGGATACGCGGGCGGATGAACACCATCAGGTTCTGCTTGGTGTTGCGGGTGGCATCGGAGCGGAACAACCGGCCAAGGTAAGGAATGTCGCCGAGCAGTGGCACACGCTGGTTGCTGGTACTCAATTCGTCGCTGATCAGGCCGCCAAGTATCACCAGGCCGTTGTCCTCGACCATGACCTTGGTCTTGATCTCGCGCTTGTTGGTGATCACGTCGCTGGCCGAGCTGGTGTCGGCAATCGACGACACCTCCTGGACGATGTCCAGGCGCACGCTGTTGTCGATATTGATCTGCGGCTTGATGCGCAGCTTCACCCCGACTTCCTTACGCTCGATGGTCTGGTACGGGTTGGCGTTGTTCTGGGTCACGGAGCCGGTGACGAAGGGCACTTCCTGGCCGACCAGGATCGACGCTTCGGCGTTGTCCAGGGTCAGCAAGGTGGGCGTGGACAGCAGGTTGAAGCCGCTCTTGCCCTTCAGCGCGTTGACCAGCATGGCGAAGTTGAAGCCACCACCGAAATGGCCGATGCCCGCCGTGGCACCGGTGGTGGTGGACAACAAATCGCCCAGGGCCTCGTTGTCGCCACTGGCGGCGGCGCCGGCAATGCTGGCGATATTCACCCCGTTACTGCCGAAGTTGACGATACCGGCACCGAACTTCTCGTCGGCAAACAGCCACTGCACGCCCAACTCCTGGGCGCTGCTGTCGGACACCTCGGCGATGATCGCTTCGACCACCACCTGGGCACGGCGAATGTCCAGTTGCTCGACAATGGCCCGGTACGCCGCCAGCTCGCTGTCGGGGCCAACCATGACCACGGCATTGGTACCTTCTTCGTATTCCAGGCGAATGCCCGGGCCACCGGAAGCTGCCATCACCGGCCGATCCTTGCTCTCTGCTTCACCCGCGCCTTCAGCCGGCACCGCACCTTCCTGGCTGAGCCCTCGCAGCACCTTGACCACTTCACCGGCATTGGCATGACGCAGGTAGATCACCTGGGTGCTGCTGCTGCCCGGTGCCTCTTGAGGGCGGTCGAGCTGGCGCAGCAGGCTGGCGATGCGTTCGAGGTTGCTGCGCCAGTCAGTCACCACCAACTGGTGCGCCGCCGGGTACGGTGTAATAACTCCAACCCGTGGGTCGATCAGCGGCTTGAGGATACCCAGTACCTGTTCGCTGGCGGCGTTGCGCACGCTGAATACGCGGGTGGCCACGCTGTCGCTGCCCTCGCCCTGCTGCCCGCCCGCCTCGACTGGCACCGGCTCCAGGCGCGCGGCCTGGTCGGGCACGATCTTCACGCTGCCATTGGGCAGGTCGACGGTGGCATAGCCCTGGGCGCGCAGTTGGGCCAGGAAGATGTCGTAGATGGCGTCGGCGTCGTGCAGGTCGACAGTGCGCACGGTGACCTTGCCCTTGACCCGAGGGTCGACGATGAAGGTGGTACCGGTGATGCGCGACACGCTGTCGATGAACTCGCCGAGTTCAGTATCGACGAAATTCACCTCGTACATCGGCGTACCGTTATCATCGAACACCGGCTCTTGGGCATAAGCGACGGACAAGGCCAGGCTCAGCGCAACCGCCATGCAGTGTCTAACAGGCATCGTTCATCCTTGCCGCTTGAAGCCGGTCACGGCAGGGCGTGGCGGCCAGGGCAGGCGCTCACGCCGCCCTTGGTTGTTGAAAATCAGGCCATCGCTGTCGATGTCCTGCAGCACGATCCCAGGCGCCAGGCGCTGACCGCGGGCCAGGGTGCGTACTTGCTCGCCGTAGCGCAGCACCACCACACTGGAGGCCAATGGCTGGGCCTTGAGCCCGCCGAGGTATTGCAGCGGCAGACGGGTGATGGCAATGGCGCCGTCGTCGGGCGGCGCTTGCCAGTGACCGACCATCAGCCCGGGCAGCGGGCTGCCGGCCGCCGCAGGCGCCATGGCCGGTTGTGGCTGCCGGCTCATCTGCAGCACACACTGCGCAGACAGCCAGCCGGCCAGGGTCAGGCCAGCGCCGGTGAGCAGACGCGAGGTGGGCATCACGAGGCCAACTGCCGTGGATGCCAGCCTGGGTGCCCCTGCACGTAACGCACTTCGGGCAATTGCAGCGGCGCCAGTTGCCAACCGTCAGGCTGGCGGGCGAGCCAGGCCTCGACCCGCTGCCACAGAGGCTCGCCGGCCTGGCTTTCGAATTGCAAGCCAAAGGTGCGGCACAGGCCCTGCACCGGCTCCAACCCAGTGATGCGCTTGCCTTGCGGGCTGTAGCTGACGCTCCAGGCCTGGCCCTGCCAGCGCGGCAGGTCCTGGCTGTTGTCCAGCAGCAGCGGGTCACCGAACAATTGCTCCGCGGCGTTTTCCAGCACTTGCTCGACCTGCCGGGCCGGTGCTTCGACCACTGGCGCCGGGTAGCCACCGGTAAGGCTTATCAGGTGTTCGCGGGTAATGGGCGCCCCCGCTGCCAGCGGGTAGTCATAACGCAGGCCCGGCAGCAACACGGGTACGCTGTTAGCGTCGGCCAAGGCTTGATGCAACAGGCGGTCCCAACTGCCGCCACGGGTATCGCGGCGCCACAAGGCCTGGGGCGCGCGGGCCAGCGGTTGGTCGAGCCAGGCCGCGTGGCCGGCCCGTTGCTGGCGCAGTTGCGCCTGCAATTGCGCGACACGCAGCTGCGCGGCAGGCGCCAGTTGCTGTTCAAAGGCCGGGAAAAAACGCCCATCGAACTGCCACTGGCCGGCCACACGCTGGCAGCGCAGGCGGAAGGCACCGCTGCCCCGGCAGCCGGCAAACAACACCGGCACGCGGCGACCGCTGGCCTGGGTGACCTCGACCGGTGCCGGCCACAGGTCCTGACCACGGGCACACAACAGCACGTCGATTTGCGGCACCCGTTCAGCCAGCCACAGGCCGGGGCCCGTGCCTGCATCGGCCATGGCCACCACCAGGTCAGCCTCGCGCCGGGCTTGCTCGAATACCGGCAGCAGTGACTGGTACCACTGTTTAAGAGAGGCTTTCTGGTCCTGTGCGTACGGGTCGGTCACGCCAACCACTGCAATACGGGCACCACCGCGCTCGAAAATATGCAGGGCTTGCACGCCCAGTGCCTGGCGTTGTGCGTCAGCCAGCCCGGCGCCGAGGGTAATGGCGCTGGCCTGGCGATACAGGCCCGTGCTGCGTTGTGGCCACAGCACACGCTCGTCGCTGCTGACCCGCGCTTCGATGCCCAACAGCTGGCTGCCTTGCACACCACTTTCGCCTTGGGTCAGGTAGGCCAGGCCACTGCCATTCCAGCCCTGGCCGTTTTCCAGGGTCAGGCTGTTACCCGCACCGGCCTCGCCACGCAGTTGCTCCAGCAACGCCGCGAGCACCGCATAACCGCCCAGCTGGGCTGTCGTTGCCTGGCGGGCATCGAGCAGCGGCGCCAGTTGCGGGTAGGCGATACTGGCGCTGCTGCCGGTCATCCATGGCGCACGGCCCAAGTGGCTGACCGGCCCCAACCGGGTTGCCGGTACCACCGCCTGGCCAGGCTGGCGGGCATCGAGGGTATCGGCGACGTACAGCAAGTCGAGCTGGGCGTTGCCACCCTGCTGCCCTGGGAAGGCTGTGCAGGCGCCGAGCAGCGGTGCCAAGGCACCGATACCCATCCAGCCGATCACTTCGCGCCTGTGCACACTGCTCGCCATCGCATCGCCATCCTTATCCACGTCCATTCAGGGCCCCGGATGTTGCGGCGTTGGCATTACAGTTTGATGGCAGAAATCCGACAGCAATTCCAATTCGATCTTTAGAAGAGCAATCCAAGAACCGGAAGTTTTAAAAGCTCGTTAACATTTCTGCCAAGGAATCATCACACTTGCGCCTTACAGTCGCGGTTTCTTCCAACTCAGCCAACATAAGGACAACCTGATGAGTCGAGATACCGGCGACAACCTGGACCGGAACCAAAGCGGCAACCTGCCGATGGCCAACGTCATGGACGCCTACCTGAGCCGCCGCAGCGTGATGCGCGGCAGCCTGGGCGCCGCCATCGCCATGATCGCCGGTACCGGCCTGACAGGCTGCTTCGACGGTGGTGGTTCCGATCATGATGATCCGGTCACCGAGCCACCGGTGACCGAACCGCCAGTCACCGAGCCGGAAGTGCCGAAACTGGCGCTGGGCTTCCAGTCCATCCCAGGCTCGCGCACCGACGCCTGTGTGGTCGCCGCCGGCTATAGCGCCTATGTGCTGGCGCCTTGGGGTACGCCGCTGAACAGCAATGGCAACCCGTGGAAGTCCGACGGCAGCAACACCTCGACCGACCAGGCCAACGCCATGGGCATGCACCACGACGGCATGCACTTCTTCCCCATCAACGGCAGCTCGGAAGACGGCCTGCTGGCGATCAATTTCGAGTACATCGACACTGCCGCCCTGCACCCGGCCGGCCCCACGACCGATGTCAACGGCAAGCGCCCGGTTGAAGAAGTGCGCAAGGAGATCAACGCACACGGTGCTGGCGTAGTACGCCTGCAGAAAATCAACGGCCGCTGGCAGGTGGTCGACAACGACCCGCTGAACCGACGCTTCACCACTGCTTCACGCATGGAAATCACCGGCCCGCTGCGTGGCACCGACCACGTCAAGACCAAATACTCCACTGCTGGCACCCACTGCCGTGGCACCAACAACAACTGCGGCAACGGCTATACCCCGTGGGGCACCTACCTGACCTGCGAAGAGAACTGGCCGGGCATCTTCGTCAACAAGGGCACCCGCCCCGAGGACCAGCGCCGCATTGGCGTGGGCACCTCCAGCGGCCAATACAAGTGGGAAAGCGCTGCCGGTGACGCCAGCGAAGTGGACGACGAATTCGCCCGTTTCGACGTTACCGTCAAAGGCGCCAGCGCCACCGACGACTACCGCAATGAAGCCAGCACCTACGGCTACATTGTCGAGATCGACCCGTACAACAGCAGCACCCTGGCCACCAAGCGCACCGCGCTGGGCCGCTTCCGCCACGAGGGCTGCGCACCCGGCCTGCCCGTCGCCGGCAAGCCGCTGGTGTGGTACATGGGTGACGACTCGAACAACGAGTACCTGTACAAGTGGGTGTCCACCGCCGTGTGGGACCCCGCCGACGCCACCCCGGCCGACCGCCTGGCCACCGGCGCCAAGTACCTCGACCAAGGCAAGCTCTACGTGGCCCGCTTCAATGCCGACGGCACCGGCGTATGGCTGCTGCTGGACGTGGGCACCGCCACCACAGGTGGCAGCACCCTGGGCGCGCTGTATGGTGACCTGCCGGGCATCATCCTCAACACCCGTGGTGCTGGCGATGCCGTGGGTGCAACGCCGATGGACCGCCCTGAATGGACGACAGTCAACCCGCTGAACGGCGATGTGTACCTGACCCTGACCAACAACAGTGCACGCACCCCGGACAAGGTCGATGCAGCGAACCCGCGCGGCCCGAACCGCCACGGCCACATCATTCGCTGGCACGACAGCGACGACCAGCTGAGCTTTAACTGGGACATCTTCGTGTTCGGCGCCAACGCTGCCGGTACTGCCGACATCAACCGCTCCGGCCTGACCGAACTGAACCAGTTCGCCAGCCCCGACGGCATGAGCTTCGATAGCCGCGGCGTGCTGTGGTTCGAGACCGACAACGGCGAAAGCACCTTGACCGACTACACCAACGACCAGTTGCTGGCAGTGATCCCTACCGACCTGGTGGATGCCAGCGGCAAGCAGGTGCCGGTGAATGCACAGAACCAGGTGGACTTGCGGCGCTTCTTTGTCGGGCCAAATGGTTGCGAAGTGACGGGGATTACCTTTACCCCGGACAACAAGACGCTGTTCGTCAACATTCAACACCCGGGGAACTGGCCGTATACCGACAAGGCGACCGATGCGACGCCGGCTGGGGCTACCGTACGGCCCCGGGCTTCGACGGTGGTGATCCAGCGTATTGATGGCGGGGAGATCGGGACCGTTTGATCCTGTGCCGGTCAGCCAACTTTTGCTGGCTGTACCGGCCTCTTCGCGGGCAAGCCTGCTCCTACAGGGATCCCACGGGTTTCAAAACCGGCGTAGGGGCGGGCTTGGCCGCGAAGGCACCCGTGAACGTTACCAGGCTATCGGCTCCCGGCTACGCACCCGCACTTGCTGCGCGGGTACTCGGGCATGCCATTGCACCACCCCCAGCGCTTCCACCTGGAATTCGCTGCGCAGCACCCGCCCCTCTTCCTCGAACGACAGCTGCAACAGAAAATGACCGCTGTTGAGCAGCAGCCCTTCGCTCAACCGCTCGAACGTTTCGTCATCCACCGCCCCCAGCGCCTGGCGCAGCGCCGCGGCATCCACGTACCCCGAAGCCGGCCGACCGCTGATGATGCGGCTGAGCAGCGAGCGCGAATAGCGTCCTTCGTAGAGCGCTTCCAGCAACGGAAGGTGCTCCAACCCCAGTGCATTGGCGTTCAGGCGCCAACCGGTGACCTGAGGCAAGGCGCACAGCATCGGGTAACGCGCTTGGCGGTTGGCATCCGGCTCCAGCAACAGGTTCAGCTCGCTGGTGTCGAGCATCGGCTGGTTGGCTGCCAGCCGTGGCGGTTGCTGGCGCAGGTACTGGGCGCTCTCGGCGCCCTGCAGGCGGGCATCACTGTCGGCATCGAGCCAGTCGGCCAGGGCATCGACCAGGCGCTCGGCCGCCATGTCATTGCCCAGCAAGTAACGCAGCTGGCGCTCGGCGCGTTCGCCGTCGGCGCCGAGCAATGCGTTTACATTGAAGCAGGTGTGCTGGTCGCGCACCTGCAACTGAGCCTGACCAGCGCCAAAATCGTATTTCAGCGGCTGCCCACGCAAGGCTTGCCAGAACAGCGGGCTGAGCCGCCAGGCGGGGTCACGCAGGGCTTGCCCGGCATAGGCCAGGCCGGCCTGCTCCATGGCCCGCACCTGCACCCGCTGGTGTAGCAGGCGCACTTCGTCGACCTGACGTCGGCCATCCTCCACCAGCCAGGCCATGCCCGCCGCCAGCATTGCCAGCACCACCATCACCATCAGCAGGGCCGCACCCCGCTGTTGCCTTCCACCCATCCGTGCGTGCCTCGCTCGCGGAATAAAGACGCCAGTCAACACGCGGGGTGTTTCAGCTAGATGGCAATGCCTGTTCGTCATGTGCACGTCATCTAGGCAAGGCAGGATTGCCCTTCCTTTTCATGACCTTACAGGAGTGGTCGCTATGGGTGGCATTGGAATCTGGCAACTGGTGATCGTACTGCTGATCGTGTTCTTGCTGTTTGGTACCAAACGCCTGAAGGGTCTGGGTAGCGATGTGGGCGAGGCGATCCAGGGTTTTCGCAAGTCCATGGGCGGTGACAATGACGCCAACGCCGCTGGCCAGGCGCAAGTGCAGCAACAGTGCCCGCTGAACGGCCAGGCTGCTCAGCAACCTCAAGCGGACCGCCAGGCCTGATGTTCGAGGTAGGCTTCAGCGAGTTGCTGCTGATCGGCGTCGTCGCGCTGTTGGTGCTGGGCCCCGAGCGCCTGCCGGTGGCAGCCCGTACCCTCGGGCGCGGCCTGGGCCAGGCGCGCCGGGCCATGCACGCCTTGCGCACGCAGGTGGAGCGCGAAATCGAGATGCCCAACCTCGACAAGGCACCTTTGCAGCGCCTGGAACAGGAGATCCGCCAGGGCATCAGCCTGAACGCGGCGCCGGCCAATGATGCGGTCACGGCCGCGCTGCCCAAGGAAAATGCTTCATGAGTATTGCCATGGACCCTGCGGCGAGCATGCCGCTGACCGAACACCTGCGCGACCTGCGCAAACGCCTGGTGCGTTGCCTGGCGCTGGTGGCATTGGTGTTTGCCGGCCTGTTCCCCTTCGCCCAGACGTTGTACACGCTCATATCCGAGCCGCTAAGGCGCTTTTTGCCGGAAGGCGCGAGCATGATCGCCACCAGTGTCACCTCGCCCTTTCTGACACCGTTCAAGCTGACCGCGATGTGCGCACTGTTCCTGGCCATGCCGCTGCTGCTGCATCAGGCCTGGGGCTTTCTGGCGCCGGGGCTGTACCGCCGTGAACGGCGCATTGCCCTGCCGCTGCTGGTATCGAGCATCGTGCTGTTCTATGCCGGCATGGCATTCGCGTTCTTTCTGGTGTTCCCGATGATGTTCGGCTTCTTTGCCAGCGTGACGCCGGACGGCGTGGCGATGATGACCGATATCAGCCAGTACCTGGACTTTATCCTGGCGCTGTTTCTGGCGTTCGGGCTGGCGTTCGAGATCCCGGTGGCGACGTTCATCGTGGTCTGGGCGGGGTTGGCCGATGTGGCCACATTGCGGCGCAGCAGGCCCTACGTGGTCGTCGGGTGCTTTGCGGTGGGGATGATTCTGACACCGCCGGATGTGTTTTCACAGACGATGCTGGCAGTGCCGATGTGGGTGCTGTTCGAGGTGGGGTTGCTGGCTTGTGGAATGTTGAAGCGGCCGGAGCCAGGCAAGGAGATTGTGGCTGGATTGTAGGGCCCTTTCGCGGGCACGCCCG
>NZ_JBICMK010000051.1:0-480 GCF_043106315.1 Pseudomonas sp. FYR_5
CGCTTCGAGCCGGCGGCTCAGCGCCGCTATGCGTTCACCTAGAGACAACCAGTCCATCAGCAACTCATCGAGCAACTCGCGCAACAGGTCGGGCAGAGGCAAGGAAGCATCCTCAAGCGCCTGAGGCACATGCTTATTGATCGCGGCATCACCCTGGGGCATGGATACGCCATGCTCAAGTAGCAAACCACGGATCTGATTACCCAGCGCGGTATGTCGCTTGATGTTACCGCGCCGGATACGGTGCAGCGCTTGAATAGCCAGTGCTGTGGTGCTCTTGATCGGTATCGAAGCGATGCTCGTATCGCGACCGGCACGCAAAATGGCATAGCAGTCGTTACGATCGTTCTTCGCGCCGCTGCGATGTTCGGCGACACGTTGCGCCGGCAGGATGCGAACCGGATTACCTTTGGTCTGCAGCAGCCTGGCCCAGGCTTGTGCACCTGGACCGCATTCCATCAAGACGGCCACGGTCGTTGG
>NZ_JBICMK010000052.1:0-41673 GCF_043106315.1 Pseudomonas sp. FYR_5
CGGATCGGGGGTGGACACACATCGGGGGTTGGACACAGGCCGCCGTGTAGGAGCGGGTTTACCCGCGAAGAGGCCGGCCCTGGTGGTCAATTTCCACCCGCCGTTCACCGTTGCGGCCGCCACCGTATTCGCGGGTAAACCCGCTCCTACCGGTGTTTGTGCTACTGGCTGGATATTGCGCCAGGCAGGTGATCGCAAGGCAACCAGCCTGGCTCAAGACATGCGCTGTAGATGCAGCGTATGCCTGTCAGGCGCGGTGCTCATGCATGCGCGCCAGTTGCCGTTCCAGCATTGACGGGTAGGGCTCCATCAGGCGCTCCACACAGCACGCGCCTTCGGGGCTGGCGATCGGGCGAATACGCGCACGCTGGCGAATCAGGGCATCATCGTTGATCTGCCGCTCTACCAGCAACAGGTTGCGGCTGTGCTGCGACAGCGCCAGGGCATCCTGGACCTTCTCGGCTATCAGCAGGTCAACCAGTTCCAGCCCATGCAGGTCGTTGCCCAAGACCAGGCCTAGCTGCAGTTGCAGGGTGATGCCGCTGTCGGCTACCTCGATCTGCAAGGCGTGGCCCAAGGCGCGCAACAGTTCGCCACAGCAAATGGCGTTGGTCAGGTAGTCCTCGCCACATTCGCGGCTGTGGAACAGCACCAGGGTGCTGCCGTCGTTCAGTGTGTGGGTTTCGCCGTCATAGAGCGAAGCCGCGTGCTCCAGGCAATCGCGGTAGCGCTCGGTCAGCTCGTCCAGGCGTGTACGTGGCAGGCGGCGCAGTTGCTCCTGCGAGCCCAGCTGCACGGCAAGTACGGCGCTGTACTGCGGCTCGTCGGACTCGACCTCTGCGGCGGCCTTGGGGGCAGTGTCGTCGTCCAGCAGGCCGGCGAAGGCTGCGTCGTCATCTTCGTCTTCCAGGGCGACCTTGGTGCGCGGTACGGCCTTGGGTGCCGGGGCAGCTGCGTGCAGGTCGTCGAATTGCTCGTCGTCTTCTTCCTCGGGCTCCGGCTCTGGTGGCGGAGGCGGGGCCAGGCGTGCATGCAGCTGTCGGGCGATGTCGCCGATCTCGTCCTGGCGGTCGGTGGCCGGGGTATAGGGCTGCGGGTCGCGCAGCCATACCCGCAGCTGCAGCAGTGGCAGGGTGATGAAGCGGCCTTGACGCAAGCTGAGGGCCAAGGCCAGGGCCAGCAGGATGGCGGCCAGAATGCCCATGCTCTGCAGGCTGATCAGCATCGGCTGCTGGAACTGGCTCATGTCCAGGCTGATGCGCAGTTGCCCGGCCATCACGTCCTGGAACGTGATCTTGGTCTGGTACAGGCCTTCGGCCTCGCCCAGCAGGCTGTTGCGCGGGCGCTGGCCAGCTTCGGCGAGGATGCGGTTATCCACGCTGTAGATTGCCGCATGGGCCACCAGCGGGTTTTTCACCAGGTTGCCCAGTAGCACGTTGAGGCTGAGGATGTCGTTGGACACCAGCAGCTCGGTTGCCGATGTGGCAGTCTGGGTGGTCAGGCTCTGGCCCAGGGCATCGGCCTGCTCATGCATGGCCTGCTTGAACTGCAGGCCCATCACGCAGGCGTAGATCACCAGCGCCAGCGCCACCAGGAAAATGTTGGTGCAGGCGATGCGCAGTGCCAGCGGCACGCGACGTTGACTCAGGGCGCGATAGATCATCAGGAAGAAGTTGTCTGGTTTGACTGGCGTGGGCCGGTTCACAGAGCTCGGCTCTTAATGGCATGAAAGTGGGGGGAGTATAGCGAGCCGGGTTTTGTCGGCAAAGTATCGTTGGCGCCCGATGGTCATGGAAAATCGGTAGAATGCGCATTTTTCATCGAAGTCGGAGCCAGGTTGTGCGCGAAATCGTCCTGATCAACATCACCGGTGAGGACCGTCCCGGTCTCACTGCGGCTATCACCGGCGTCCTGCTGCAGGGCGGTGTGAGTGTCCTCGACATCGGCCTGGCGGTCATGCACGGCACCTTGTCGTTTGGCATCCTGGTCGACATCCCGGACAACGAAGTGGCTACCGCGCTGCTGCAAAGCGTGCAGGCAAAAGCCCACGAACTGAACCTGCAGGCCCGTTACACGCCGATTTCCGAGGCGGACTACCAGCACTGGGCCGATGGGCATGGCGAAGCGCGTCACATCGTTACCCTGCTCAGCCGCAAGATCACTCCCGAGCAGTTGCAGCGGGTGAGTGCGGTGATCAGCCAGTACGGCCTGACCATCGAGCGCATGGAGCGCCTGTCGGCCCGGGTGGCACTGGATACAGAAATCGACAAGGGCAAGGCAGCCGTCGAGATCTCCGTGCGTGGCGTGCCGAGCGATGCCCAGGCCCTGCGCGCCGACTTCTTTGCCCTGGCTGAAGAACTGAGTGTCGACATCGCCTTCCAGAAGGACGATCTGTTCCGCCGCAACCGCCGCCTGGCGGTGTTCGACATGGACTCCACGCTGATCGAGGCCGAAGTCATCGACGAATTGGCCAAGGCAGCGGGTGTGGGGGAGCAGGTGGCGGCGATCACCGAGCGCGCCATGCGCGGTGAACTGGACTTCCGCGCCAGCTTCAAAGAACGCATGGCTCTGCTCAAGGGCCTGGATGTGGGTGTGCTGGACGAGATCGGGGCATCGCTGCGCCTGACCGAGGGTGCCGAGAACCTGTTTGCCGAGCTCAAGCGCCTGGGATACAAGACTGCGATTCTATCCGGTGGCTTTACCTACTTCGCTCGTCAGGTACAGGCGCGCCTGGGTATCGACTATGTGTTCGCCAACGAACTTGAAGTGGTCGATGGCAAGGTGACCGGCGTGGCTGTTGAGCCGATTGTCGATGCCCAGCGCAAGGCCGAACTGTTGAAGAAGCTGGCCAGTGAGGAAGGCTTGCAACTGGAGCAGACCATCGCTGTGGGCGATGGCGCCAATGATCTGCCGATGCTGTCGCTGGCCGGGTTGGGCGTGGCGTTCCGTGCCAAGCCGCTGGTGCGCCAGTCGGCCAAGCAAGCGATTTCCACCTTGGGGCTGGATGGGGTGCTGTATCTGCTGGGCCTGCGTGACCGCGACGCCCGCGGCTGATCCGTGAATCTGGGGCCGCATGCTGGCCCCAATGAAAAAGGCCCTGCATTTGCAGGGCCTTTCCATATGGATCGAATCAAGCCTGCACGGGTGCCGCCAACTGTTGCCCCATGCGCACTGCTGAGCCAGCACCCAGGCTCTCGGCCCATTTCACCTGCTCTGGCCCGAAGAGCACGATGGCAGTCGAACCCAGCTTGAAGCGGCCTAGTTCGGCACCTTTCTCCAGGTGGATCGGGGCGCGGCTGGCTTCGTCGTAACGGAAGGTCTTCAACTCACGCTTGGGCGGCGTGACCAGCCCAGCCCATACCGTTTCGATCGAGGCGACGATCATCGCACCGACCAGTACCACGGCCATTGGCCCGCGCTCTGTATCGAACAGACACACCACGCGCTCGTTGCGGGCGAACAGTTCGGGGACATTCTCTGCGGTGGTCTGGTTGACCGAGAACAGACGGCCCGGCACGTAGACCATTTCGCGCAGGGTGCCGGCCAGCGGCATGTGCACGCGGTGGTAGTCCTTGGGCGACAGGTAGATGGTGGCAAACTCGCCGCCCATGAACGGCGCGGCCATGGCCGGGTCACCGCCCAGCAGCTCTTGCGCGCTGAAACCGTGGCCTTTGGCCTGGAAGATACGGCCGTGCTCGATCGGGCCGAGCTGGCTGACCGCACCGTCGGCCGGGCACAGGATGGCGCCCGGGGTTTCGTCCAAAGGGCGGGCGCCTGGCTTCAGGGCGCGGGTGAAGAACGCATTGAAGTGCTCGTAAGCGCTCAGGTCTTCGACCAGAGCCTCGCTCATGTTGACCTGGTAGCGCTTGGCGAACCATGCGGTGAAGGCGTTCTTGAACCAGCGCACACGGCACTCGGCGATGCAGCCGGCCAGCCGCGACAGCAGGTGGTGCGGCAGCAGGTACTGGCTGATGATGAACAGACGGGATTTCATGCAGGTTCCTTAGACTTCTACAGGCGTGTCCGGGTGGTTGCCCCATTCGCCCCACGAGCCGGCGTAGGCCTTGACGCGTGGGTAGCCGAGGGACTTGGCCACCAGGTAAGTGAAACCGGAGCGGCGGTGGGTCTGGCAGTGGGTGATCACTTCCTTGTCGGGGGTGATGCCCAGCTTCTCCAGGACTTCAGCGATGTCGTGGCGGATGCGCAGGTGGTCGTTGAAGTCCATGCCGGCGGTCCACTCGAAGTTGATCGCGCCGGGAATATGGCCGCCTTTGGCTGCCAGCACTTTTTCGCCGCTGAATTCCTGCGGGCCGCGCGCGTCCCAGATGACCAGGTCATCGGCACCCAGGCGGCTTTGCAGGTACTCGCGGGTGGCAGTGGGTGCGCTGTCGATGTGCAGACGGACCGGGGCGTTGCCACTGGCCGGCACTTGGGTGGACAGCTTGTCTGCCGGCCAGGCCTGTATACCGCCATTGAGGTAGTGGTAGCGCTTGTGGCCGATGACATCGAGCAGCCAGATGAAGCGCCCGGCCCAGCCGCCACCTTCATCGTCGTACACCACATACACGGCGTCGGCGCGATGGCCGAGTTCGCTGAACAGCTTCTCGAGCTCGCCCAGGGCCGGCAGCAGGCCGGGCGCCGGGGGCTGGCCGAGCTGGGTGCGCTTGCCTTCGACAAAGCGCGCGCCGGGGATATGCCCGCTGACATAGCGGTTGGCGCTGCTCAGGTCGACCAGGATCAGTTGCGGCGAATCCAGGCGTGGCAGCAGGTCTGCAGCTTCGATCACCAGGGGCAGGCCGGAAAAGTCGGTCATCCACGGTCTCCAGTGTGGAAAGAGGGGCGATTGTAGCGCAAGGCTCAACCCTTGCGGTTGGTAAACACCGACAAGGCCCGCTCGATGCATTGCGCGGTCTTGCCGAAGGCTTGCACGCTGATATCGGCCATCGGCCGGCAGCCCTGGTCGGCGACCAGCAGCATCAGCACCTGGTCGTTCGCAGCCAGCGAGCGAAGTAGAACATGCTCGCTGCGAAACAAAGCGCGCAGCGGGGCAGGCATCAGCGCCGAGAACTGGCTGTGGTTTTCCGGTGTGATGCGCAGCTGCCCGGCCTGACTCAGCAGCTTTTGCAGCAGCTTGTTCTGTGATACCTGCAGGGCCAGGGCCCCAGCCTCCTTGGGCAGACCGGCAATTTGCTGCACGCGCAGGTAGTCGCTGGCCTTGTCCAGGCTAAGCAGCATGATGCGTTGCATGCCGCAGGCCAGCAGGGCTTCCTGGGCCTGGGTGGCCAGGTGCACGGCGTTGGTGAACGGGCTGGGTTGGGCCAGCAGGTGCTGGCACAGCGTGCGCCAGCGCGCCAGGTCGTCGCTGCTGGGTGGAGGCGGGGCCAGCATGTCCGGGTGAGGGCGGCGTTGGTGCCACGGCCAGATCAAAGCCTCGGCCGGGTGGAACAGGGCATGCCGGGCGTGGCGGCGGGCGCTGGCAGCCGCCTGCTGGTGCACTTGCTGCTGCACGTCTTCCAGCGTGGTTTGCAGGTACAGCGCGGTCAGCAGTTGCCAGCGCAGCAGGTGCGGGTTGTCCCAGCCGACCTGTGCCGCCAGGGCCAGGTTGTTGGCCAGCAGTACGGTATTGGCCGGCTGGTTGAACCAACGTCGCAAGCCGGGCTCGGCATCCAGGCGGTGCTGTTGGCTGAGCAGGTCTTCGTCGCGGGCGATGCTCAGCACCTGGGCCAGTTGCTCGCGCTCTTCCAGCAGCAGGCGATAGCCCTGGGTGACCCACTGGGGCAGGCGCCAATACTCGGCCATGGTCTGGCACAGCGCCATGATGCGCACGCCGAACAGTTCTTCCTCGACGTGGGCGGCGTCTTCACCTTTGTGAATAACCCGCAGTTCCCAGGTGTCGAGCAGCTTGGGGTAAGCCAGTGCCAGTGGCCAGAGTGGCGACAGGAACAGCAGGCTGCCCCAGTGAATCTCTTGCCACAGCCGTGCCAGGCGGCTGGCGAACAGGCCGCTGGCCTGCTGTGCCGCATGCTGGCTGATCATCTGGAACTGGCACAGTACCGGCGGAATCTCCTCCACGGGCAGTGCCGGCAGGCGTTTGAGAAGCTGCTCGCTGCGCTCCAGGCCCAGGCGGTTGAGTGCGACTTCCAGGCTTTCGGCGGGCTCGGCGAGGCTGGCATTGGTGGGGTGATTGGCTTCGCGCATCACTGACAGCACCAGTGCCGGGCTATCCTGCATCAGTTCGGCGATATCGCGCAGCGAGCGGCGGTTATCGTGGATGGCGGCCATGACCCGGTCGTAGCTGTGCTTCGGCACGGGGATGCGAACACTCTCGAGCAGCTTTACCCAGGCCTCTAGCGTACGCGGGGCCTGAGTGGGCACCTTGGTTTCAATTGGCATTTTGACATCAGTCCGAACTGGCTTTTCGCATTGAGTGGCTATAGTCTGGCGCAGTTCTGCCGATAAGTAGAAGAAGAGTTTTAAAGCTCCCGTCTCTTCCCCTGACCACGACAGCAAGTGCTTTGAACCTATGGCTAAAATTATCGGCATCATCGTCGTATTCGCGAGCGTGCTCGGCGGCTACGTGCTCTCCCACGGCAAGATCGCAGCGCTGATCCAGCCGTTCGAAGTACTGATCATCGGCGGTGCGGCCTTCGGTGCATTCCTGCAGGCCAACCCTGGCCACATGACCATGCATGTCATCAAGAAGTCGATAAAGATGTTCGGCTCGCGCTTCAGCCATGCCTTCTACCTGGAGGTGCTGGGCCTTGTATACGAAATCCTCAACAAGAGCCGTCGCGAAGGCATGATGGCCATCGAGGCCGACATCGAGGACGCCGCTGCCAGCCCGATCTTCGCCAAGTACCCGACGGTACTGGCCGATGAGCGCATGACTGCGTTCGTCTGCGACTACCTGCGCATCATGTCCACCGGCAACATGGCCCCGCACGAGCTCGAGGGCCTGTTCGACATGGAACTGCTGAGCATGAAAGAAGAGCTGGAGCACCCGTCCCACGCGGTGACCGGCATCGCCGACGGTATGCCCGGCTTCGGTATCGTTGCGGCGGTACTGGGTATCGTGGTGACCATGGCCTCGCTGGGCGATGGCGACCAGGCGGCCATCGGCATGCACGTAGGTGCGGCGCTGGTGGGTACCTTCTTCGGTATTCTGGCGGCTTACGGTTTCTTCGGTCCTTTGGCCAAGTGCCTGGAGCACGATGCCAAGGAAGAACTGAACCTCTACGAATCGATCAAGGCTTCGCTGGTGGCCTCGGCGTCGGGCATGCCACCTTCGCTGGCGGTCGAGTTCGGGCGCAAGGTGCTGTACCCCAAGCACCGCCCAAGCTTCGCCGAACTGGAACAAGCGGTTCGCGGTCGCTGAGTCATGGAGAACAATCAGCCCATCATCGTCAAGCGCGTCAAGCGCTTTGGCGGCGGCCACCATGGTGGCGCCTGGAAAATCGCCTTTGCCGACTTCGCCACGGCGATGATGGCGTTCTTCCTGGTGCTGTGGCTGTTGTCCACGGCCACGCCTGAGCAGAAGATCGCCATTGCCGGCTACTTCCAGGACCCAATCGGTTTTTCCGAGAGTGGCACGCCTTATGTCATCGACCTGGGTGGTTCACCGGAAATGGCGCCGGACAAAACCATCAATCCGGAAGTGAAGACCGAGCCGACGCAGCAGTCCCCCACTCAGCTGAGCAAGGACCAGGTCGAGACCATGGCCGAGCAGGTCGAGCGCGAGCGTCTGGAGCTATTGCTGCAGGAACTGCAGAACAAGGTGGAAGAGAACCCGCAGCTGCAGAAGTTCAAGGACCAGATCCTGTTTGAGATTACCCAGGATGGCCTGCGTATCCAGATCATGGATGCCGAGAACCGGCCGATGTTCGACATCGGTAGCGCGCGCCTGCAGCCCTACTTCGAAGATATCCTGCTGGCCATGGCCGACACCATCAAGGCGGTGCCGAACAAGATCAGCATCAGCGGCCACACCGATGCCAAGCAGTATGCTGGCACGGGCGAGTACGGTAACTGGGAGCTGTCGGCCAACCGCGCCAACGCCGCGCGTCGTGCACTGGTGGCCGGTGGTTACCCGGACAGCCAGGTGGCGCGGGTGGTGGGTTACGCCTCGTCATCGCTGTTCGACCGCAAGGACCCGTTCAACCCGGTCAATCGCCGCATCGACATCATCGTGCTGACCAAGAAAGCCCAGCGCAACATCGAGGGTGAGCAGGGTGCGCCGCAAACACCGCCAACTGCTCCTGCAGCGCCAGCCAGTGGTGCTGCGCCAGGGGCTTCGGCGCCGGCTGCCCCAGGGGCAACTGAACAGACACCGATGCAACCGCGTGAGCTGCGCCAGAAGCTGAACATCTTTGAAGAGGGCACGCTGAAGATGGATGACGCCAAGGAGCAGTAAGCGGCCTTTTTGTGTGGGCAACTGTGCTACCCAGCACTTGAACGCTGGCGCGATCACTGCAGGAGCGGGTTTACCCGCGAAGCCTCCAGCGCGGTGAATGGCACCGGCGTTGCCGGTGTTCGCGGCTAAAGCCGCTCCTACATACGCATCGGTGATTGGGCGCAGGCCGTCGTAGGAGCGGGTTCACCCGCGAAAGGGCCGGACCTGCTGGCCAATTTCCACCCGCCGCTCACCGTTGCAGTCGCCACCGTATTCGCGGGTAAACCCGCTCCTACAAGGGATCGCGGCAACTTTCAATTCGAGCGTTTCAGTAGCTGCCTTCAGTCAGGCTGGCAATGATCGAGCGATAGCTGTTCATGCGTTGCGGCTTGATACGCCCCTCTTCCAGTGCCTTGAGCAGCGCGCAGCCCGGTTCGCGGTCATGCTTGCAGTCGCGGAAGCGGCAGGTGCCGAACAGGTCGCGGAACTCGATGAAGCCGTCTTCCACGTCGTCGCGGCTGACATGGCCAAGGCCGAACTCGCGAATGCCCGGCGAGTCGATCAGGTCGCCGCCGTTGGGGAAGTGGTACAGCCGGGCCGTGGTGGTGGTGTGGGTACCCTGGCCAGACCATTCCGACAGGTCGCCGACGCGGGTGCCGGCGTCCGGCAGCAGGCTGTTGACCAGCGACGACTTACCTACCCCTGACTGGCCGACGAACACACTGATGTGGCCGTCGAGTAGCTGCTGCAGGCGCTGCATGCCGTCGCCCTGGTGTGCCGATACTTCCAGTAGCGGGTAACCCAGTTCGCGGTAGACCTCCAGCAACGCATGCAGGCCGGGGCCGTTCTCGTCGTTGATCAGGTCGGCCTTGTTCAGCAGCAGCAGCGGCCGCAGGCCGGCGTGTTCGGCCGCTACCAGATAGCGGTCGATCAGGTTCGGGTGTGGTTCCGGCGCCGGGGCGAACACGATCACGATCAGGTCGACGTTGGCAGCTACGGGCTTGAGCTGGCCATGGTTGTTCGGCCGGCACAGCTCGGTGCTGCGCGGCATCTGCGCCACGATCACGCCAATGCCCTGATTGCCCGCACGCCATACCACGCGGTCGCCGGTGACCAGTGCTGGCAGGTTGGCACGCAAGTGACAGCGGAACACCTGGCCCGCGGTTTCGCCGTCCTGGGCTTCCACTTCTACCTGTACGCCGAAGTGTGCGATCACCAGGCCAAGCTGCTCCGGCCCCAGGTCACCACCCTCCAGTTCCTGCAGTGCATGCTGCTCGCGTTTGGCCGCGCGAGCGGCGCGCTCACCCTGGATTTTTTCGATCCGCCAGTTCTGGCGGCGATTGAGCTGGCGTTTGGCCATGAAGGTACCGTAAGAGAGGCCCGGCGTGGGCATTGAAAACGGCAGGCAGTTTAGCACGCCAGCCGTTGGACTATTCCGCCCAGCTTTATGCCGTGAATGGGCGTGCCTTGGCCACTAGGCTAATATGACCGCCTATATGAGGAGCCCCTGCATGCAAAACCCACAGAACCTGATCTGGATCGACCTGGAAATGACCGGCCTGGATCCGGACAGCGACGTTATCATCGAAATGGCCACCATCGTCACCGACAGCGAGCTGAACACCTTGGCCGAAGGGCCGGTAATCGCCATCCACCACAGTGACGAAGTGCTGGCGCGCATGGACGAGTGGAATACCCGCACCCATGGTGCTTCGGGGCTGACCCAGCGCGTGCGCGAGAGCAAGGTCAGCATGGCCGAAGCCGAGGCGCAGACCATCGCCTTCCTCGAGCAGTGGGTGCCTAAAGGCAAGTCGCCGATCTGCGGCAACAGCATCTGCCAGGATCGTCGTTTCCTCTACCGCCACATGCGCAACCTGGAAAACTACTTCCACTACCGCAACCTGGATGTCTCCACCCTCAAGGAATTGGCCGCGCGCTGGGCGCCGAACGTGCGTGACAGCTTCAAGAAGGGCAATACCCACCTGGCGCTGGACGATATCCGCGAATCGATCGCCGAACTGCGTCACTATCGCGAGCACTTCATCAAGCTGTGAGTCGAAACGGCGCAGATATTGTATCTGCGCCCCCTTTTGGTGCCTTGGGCAACTGGTTAGACTGCGCGCCTTTCCTGCACGGACCCGCACCATGTTGTTGATGCTCTACCTCATCGCCATTACCGCCGAAGCCATGACTGGCGCGCTGTCTGCCGGGCGTCGCGGCATGGACTGGTTTGGCGTGGTACTGATCGCCTGCGTCACTGCGCTTGGGGGCGGCTCGGTGCGTGATGTGCTGCTCGGGCACTACCCGCTGACCTGGGTGAAGCACCCGGAGTACCTGGTGCTGACCAGTTTTGCGGCGCTGCTGACCATTTTCATCGCGCCAATGATGCGCCGCCTTCGCTCGCTGTTCCTGGTGCTCGATGCCCTGGGGCTGGTGGCATTTACCCTGATTGGCTGCATGACGGCGCTGGAGATGGGGCAGGGCATGCTGGTGGCGTCGATCAGCGGGGTGATCACCGGGGTGTTTGGCGGGATCCTGCGGGATATCTTCTGCAACGATATCCCGCTGGTGTTCCGCCGAGAGCTGTATGCCAGCGTGTCATTTGCGGCGGCCTGGTTCTATCTGGGTTGCGTGTATTTCAAGGTGCCGGCGGAGCAGGCGATGTTGCTGACACTGTTTGGCGGTTTCCTGGTGCGCCTGTTGGCGATTCGCTTCCACTGGGAAATGCCCAAGTTCCACTACAACGACCAGCAATAGGCTGATGCAGCCCTGTAGGAGCGGGTTTACCCGCGAAAGGGCCGGGCCTGTCGGCCAATTTCTACCAGGCGTTCAATTTTGCCACTGCCACAGCATTCGCGGGTGAACCCGCTCCTACAAAGATTGTGTGGCTAGGAAATGTCGTGTCGGGCCAGCGCCCATTCCACATGCTCGCGCACCAGATCCGATTCATCGTCGCGCCGGGCCTTCAGCGCCTCGATCACCGGAATCGTCGACGGCGCATTGCCCAAACCTACCGCCAGGTTGCGCAAAAAACGCTCGTACCCGGCCCGCCGCAACGGCCCGCCTTCGGTCTTGCGCAGGAAGGTGCGTTCATCCCACAGGAACATCGCTGCCAGATCGGTATTTTCCAGCCCGTGCCGTGGCTGGAAATCCTGCTCCTGGCTGTGCTTGGCAAAGCGGTTCCACGGGCAGACGATCTGGCAGTCGTCGCAACCGAACACCCGGTTGCCCATCTTTGCGCGCAACTCGACAGGGATCGCGCCTCTCAGCTCGATGGTCAGGTACGAGATGCAGCGCCGGGCATCCAGCACATAAGGCCCGACGAACGCCTGTGTCGGGCAGATGTCCAGGCAGGCCTGGCAACGCCCGCAGTGTTCGCTGGTGGTGGCTTCGTCCACCGGCAGCGGCAGGTCGACGAACAGTTCGGCAAGGAAGAAATAGCTACCTGCCTTGCGGTTGAGCAACAGCGTGTTCTTGCCGATCCAGCCCAGCCCGGCCTGTTCGGCCAGGGCTTTTTCCAGTACCGGGGCGCTGTCTACAAAGGCGCGGTAGCCGAACGGGCCGATGGCTTCCTGGATGCGGTCGGCAAGAAACTGAACGCGCTTGCGCACCAGCTTGTGGTAGTCCCGGCCAAGCGCATAGCGCGACACGTAGGCCTTCTCCGGCTGGGCCAGGCGCTGTGCCATCTGCGTGTCGCCGGGCAGGTAGTCCATGCGTAGCGAGACCACGCGTACCGTGCCGGGGATCAGTTGGTCCGGGTGTGACCTTTTGCTGCCGTGGGCGCCCAGGTATTCCATTTCACCCTGATAGCCGGCGTCGAGCCAACGCTGCAGGTGGTGTTCGTGTTCGCCAAGGTCGACCCCGGCGATGCCGACATGGGCAAAACCGAGTTCCTGGCCCCACATCTTGATCGATTGGGCCAGTTGGGCGAGGTCAGGTGTGGAGGCAGGCATGGATGGGCAAGGCAATACGGGCTCAGGTGCGTATAATTCTGCCAGACATTGGAGCCTTTGACCCCATGCCGCAGACCAAACACCCCAGTAATGCCCCTCAATTGCTCAGCAGCGTGACGGTTGCCCGCCTGCCGGCACGGCATGCGCATGCCCACAAGGGCGACTTTGGCCATGTACTGGTGGTCGGTGGCGACCTTGGTACCGGAGGCGCTGTATTGCTCAGCGCTGAAGCCGCCCTGCGTTGCGGCGCCGGGCTGGTCAGCGTGGCAACCCGGCCCGAGCACGTGTCAGCCAGCCTGGCGCGCCTGCCCGAGGTCATGTGCCTGGGGGCCCGTTCGGCCAACCAGCTGATGGGCGTGCTGGAGCGCGCCTCGGTGTTGGTGGTCGGGCCCGGCCTGGGGCAGGCGGCGTGGGGCCGCAGCCTGTTGTCGGCGGTGGCCAACGCCGAGCGGCCGCAAGTGTGGGATGCCGATGCCTTGAATTTGCTGGCGCGCACCCCGCTGGCCCTGCCCAGTGGCAGCATCCTTACCCCGCACCCGGGGGAGGCGGCGCGGCTGCTGGGCATTTCCACCGAGGCGGTGCAGGCCGACCGTCCTGGCGCCGCACGCAAGCTGGCGCGCCGTTATAACAGCGTCTGTGTACTCAAAGGTGCTGGCACATTGGTGGCAGCTCCGAGCGGGCAACTGGCGGTGTGCGAGCGCGGGCACCCGGCGATGGCCGGCGCCGGTCTGGGCGATGTGCTGACTGGCGTGTTGGCGGCACTGGTGGCCCAAGGCCTGGATGCCTGGGGTGCGGGCTGTCTGGGGGTATGGTTGCACGCCTGTGCCGGCGAGCGCCTTGGGATAAAAGGTAGAGGCCTGGCGGCCAGTGATCTGGCGCCGGTCATTCGTGAGTTGTTGGAGGAGCATTCTGCGTGTCTGGCTTAAATTTGTTTCTGGCCGATGAAGAGGCCACGGTCAAATTCGGTGCAGCACTGGCCGAAGTGACCGGTGGTCGCGGTGTTATTTTCCTTGAAGGCGACCTGGGTGCGGGTAAAACTACCCTGTCGCGTGGCCTGATCCGCGGTCTGGGCCATACTGGTGCTGTGAAAAGCCCGACGTTCACCGTGGTCGAACCCTATGAAATCGGCGAGGTCCGAGCCTTTCACTTCGACCTGTATCGCCTGGTCGACCCGGAGGAGCTTGAGTTCATGGGTATTCGTGACTATTTCGAAGGCGACCCGCTGTGCTTGTTCGAATGGCCACAAAAGGGTGCGGGCGTTTTGCCAAAGCCTGACCTGACCATTACCATAAGCCCCCAAGCGAGTGGACGCTCGCTGAACCTTTCGCCGCAGGGGGCTCGCGGCGAGGCCTGGTGCGTGGCACTGGCCGAACACTATAAACAGTAAGTGGGGTAGGTATGCGCATACGCGCACTGGTCGCCATCGTTGGGCTGCTGCTGACAACGGTGACCGTTGAGGCTCTGGCCGTCACTCAAGTCAAGAGCATGCGCCTGTGGCGCGCACCGGACAACACGCGGCTGGTTTTCGACCTGTCTGGCCCCGTGCAGCACAGTGTCTTCACCCTGAGCGCGCCCGATCGCCTGGTCATCGACATCAATGGCGCAACACTGGCCGCGCCACTGAATGTGGCCACCTCCAACACGCCGATAAGCAATGTGCGTTCGGCCCAGCGTACGCCAACCGACCTTCGGGTTGTGGTCGATCTGAAAAAGTCGGTAACCCCGAAAAGCTTCACCCTGGCGCCCAATGCACAGTACGGCAACCGCTTGGTGGTCGACCTTTATGACCAGGAAGCTGACGCTATCGCGGCCAGCGCGCCGCCGCCTGCACGGGCCCCGGTGCAAACGCCTGCGACCACGCCGGCGGTGCCAGTGACGCCGGCCCAGCCGGCGATCAAGCTGCCACCGGTACCCAGTGGCAAGCGTGACATCGTGGTTGCCATCGATGCCGGGCATGGCGGCGAAGACCCTGGCGCTTCCGGCTCGCGTGGCCAGCACGAAAAAGACATCGTGTTGCAGATCGCCAAAGAACTGCAGCGTCAGATCAACAGCGAAAAAGGTTTCCGCGCAGAGCTGACCCGCACCGGTGATTACTTCATCCCACTGCGCAAGCGTACCGAAATTGCCCGCAAGAAAGGCGCCGACCTGTTCATTTCGATTCACGCCGACGCGGCTCCGTCGCGTGCAGCCTTTGGCGCTTCGGTGTTCGCCCTGTCCGATCGTGGCGCCACCTCCGAGACTGCGCGCTGGCTGGCCGACACGGAAAACCGTTCCGACCTGATCGGTGGTGCGGGTAATGTCAGCCTCGACGACAAGGACCGCATGCTCGCTGGCGTGCTGCTTGATCTGTCGATGACAGCTACGCTCAGCTCCAGCCTCAACGTGGGGCAGAAGGTATTGGGCAACATGGGGCGCGTCACCTCGTTGCACAAGCAGCGCGTGGAGCAGGCCGGCTTCATGGTGCTGAAGTCACCGGATATTCCGTCGATTCTCGTTGAAACCGGGTTCATCTCGAACAACAACGAAGCAGCCAAGCTGGCCTCGCCCAGCCACCAGCAGGCACTGGCCCGCTCGATCCGCACCGGGGTGCGCCAGTATTTCCAGCAGAACCCGCCACCTGGCACCTATATCGCTTGGCTGCGTGACACCGGCAAGATTGCCGCCGGCCCGCGTGAACACACCGTGCGCCCTGGCGAAACCCTGGCGATGCTCGCCGTGCGTTACCAGGTCAGTGTGGCCAGCCTGCGCAGCACCAACAGGCTGAAGACCGATGAACTGAAGGTTGGCCAGCGCCTCGATGTGCCCGCCACAACCTTGGCCGCGCAATAATGAGTGGCGGTTCACGAATTCAGCTGCTCAGCCCGCGGCTGGCCAACCAGATTGCTGCCGGCGAGGTTGTAGAACGGCCGGCATCCGTAGCCAAGGAACTGCTGGAAAACAGCCTGGACTCCGGTGCCCGGCGCATCGATGTCGAAGTAGAGCAGGGCGGCGTCAAGCTGCTGAAGGTGCGGGACGACGGCAGCGGCATTTCTGCCGACGACCTGCCGCTGGCGCTCGCCCGACACGCCACCAGCAAGATCCGCGAGCTGGAAGACCTTGAAGGGGTATTGAGCCTGGGCTTTCGTGGCGAGGCTTTGGCCTCGATCAGTTCGGTGGCGCGCCTGACCCTGACCTCGCGTACTGCCAGTGCCAGCGAGGCATGGCAAGTTGAAACCGAAGGCCGAGACATGACGCCGCGGGTGCAGCCGGCGGCGCACCCGGTCGGTACCTCTGTGGAAGTGCGCGACCTGTTCTTCAATACCCCGGCCCGGCGCAAGTTCCTCAAGGCCGAGAAAACCGAATTCGATCACTTGCAGGAAGTGATCCGCCGGCTGGCACTGGCCCGTTTCGATGTCGGCTTCCACCTGCGCCACAACGGCAAGAGCATCCTCAGCCTGCATGAGGCCCACGACGAAGTCGCCCGTGCGCGGCGGGTGGGTGCCATCTGTGGCCCGGGGTTCATGGAGCAGGCGCTGCCGATCGACGTCGAGCGCAACGGCCTGCGCCTTTGGGGCTGGGTCGGTTTGCCCACGTTCTCGCGCAGCCAGGCAGACCTGCAGTACTTCTTCGTCAATGGCCGGGCAGTGCGCGACAAACTGGTCGCCCATGCCGTGCGTCAGGCCTACCGGGACGTGCTGTTCAACGGCCGCCACCCCACTTTCGTGCTGTTCCTGGAGCTGGAGCCCAACGGCGTCGATGTGAACGTGCACCCTACCAAGCATGAAGTGCGATTCCGTGAAGGGCGCTCGGTGCATGACTTCCTGTATGGCACCTTGCACCGTGCCTTGGCCGACGTACGCCCGGAAGATCAGCTGGCCGCACCTGCTGCCGTGCCTGAGCTGGTGCGCCCGACTGGTCAGCAGGCCGGTGAGTTCGGGCCCCAGGGTGAAATGCGCCTGGCCTCGCCGGTGCTTGAACAGCCTCGAGCCCCACAGCAGTCATTTTCCAATGGTGGCAGTGGCGCCGGTTACCAGTATCAGTACACCCCACGCCCCTCGCAGCCGCTGCCGGCCGCAGAGGCACAGGCGGTGTATCGTGAGTTCTACAAGCCGCTGGAAACCGGTGCAGCGCCTGCGACGGCCCTGCCCGAAAGCCAGGGCGACATTCCCCCGCTAGGCTACGCGCTGGCGCAGCTCAAGGGCATCTACATCCTGGCCGAGAACGCCGTTGGCCTGGTGCTGGTGGACATGCACGCCGCCCACGAGCGGATAATGTACGAGCGCCTCAAGGTGGCCATGGCCAGCGAGGGCCTGAGCGGCCAGCCGCTGCTGGTGCCGGAAACCCTGGCCCTGAGCCAGCGTGAGGCCGACTGTGCCGAAGAGCATGCACAGTGGTTCCAGCGGCTGGGCTTCGAATTGCAGCGCCTGGGCCCCGAAACTTTGGCGATTCGCCAGATCCCGGCCTTGCTCAAGCAGGCCGAAGCCAACCGCCTGGTGCAGGACGTGCTTGCCGACCTTATGGAATACGGCACCAGTGATCGCATTCAGGCGCACCTCAACGAACTGCTCGGCACCATGGCCTGTCACGGTGCCGTACGCGCCAACCGGCGCCTGGCAATTCCCGAGATGAACGCCCTGCTGCGCGACATGGAAAACACCGAGCGCAGCGGCCAGTGCAATCATGGCCGTCCTACCTGGACCCAGATGGGCCTGGACGATCTGGACAAACTTTTCCTGCGCGGTCGATGAAATGAGCGGCAAGCCCCCTGCAATATTCCTGATGGGTCCGACGGCGGCCGGCAAGACCGACCTTGCCATCGAACTGACCACAGTGCTGCCGTGTGAGCTGATTAGCGTCGATTCGGCACTTGTCTACCGTGGCATGGATATCGGTTCGGCCAAGCCGTCGAAAGAAATACTTGCCGCCCACCCGCACCGGCTGATCGACATTCGCGACCCGGCCGAGAGCTATTCGGCCGCGCAGTTCCGTACCGACGCCCTGGAGGCCATGGCCGAGATCACCGCGCGCGGCAAGATCCCGCTGCTGGTCGGCGGCACCATGCTCTATTACAAGGCGTTGATCGATGGCTTGGCCGACATGCCAGCGGCCGATGCGGCGGTGCGCGCCGAGCTGGAGGCACAGGCTGAAGCCCTGGGCCTGGCCGAGCTGCACCGCCAGTTGGCCGAAGTTGATCCGGAGTCCGCGGCGCGTATCCACCCCAATGACCCGCAGCGGTTGATCCGGGCGTTGGAGGTATACCGGGTGAGCGGCGAGAGCATGACAGTTCATCGTCGGCGTCAATTCGCGGAAAGTCGCGGCGCAGACGCAGGCGCTGGCGGACATTTGCCCTATACTGTCGCCAGTTTGGCGATTGCTCCTACAGATCGTCACATTTTGCATCAGCGAATTGCGTTACGATTTTCGCAGATGCTGGAACAGGGCTTCGTTGACGAGGTCCGATCGCTGCGAGCCAGAAGTGACTTGCACGCCGGGCTGCCGTCTATACGGGCAGTGGGTTATCGGCAAGTGTGGGATTACCTGGATGGCAAGCTGACTGAGAATGAGATGCGTGAACGCGGTATCATTGCTACCCGGCAGCTGGCCAAGCGGCAGTTCACCTGGTTGCGTGGCTGGCCTGAAGTGCACTGGCTTGACAGCCTGGCCTGCGACAATCTGTCCCGCACCTTGAAATACCTTGGGGCCATCTCCATATTGAGCTGAGTCCCTGCTGATTGCCGTCTATTCTTGCGAAGGGGCGGCCTAATTTATCGATTTTATTGATTTTCTATTATTTATCCTTACAGGAGTGCGGCATATGTCAAAAGGGCATTCGCTACAAGACCCTTACTTGAACACCTTGAGAAAAGAAAAGGTCCCGGTATCCATTTATCTGGTCAACGGTATCAAACTGCAGGGCTCGATCGAGTCGTTCGACCAGTTCGTGGTATTGCTGAAGAACACCGTCAGCCAGATGGTCTACAAGCACGCCATCTCGACCGTAGTTCCGGCCCGTCCGGTCCGCCTGCCAAGCCCGACCGACAGCGAGCACGGCGACAGCGAGCCAGGCAACGCCTGATAGGAGCCTGCATTGTTCTTTGAGCGCCACGGTGGTGGTGAGCGGGCGTTGCTCGTTCACTTGGAAGGTCAGAACCCTGAGGCGCGCGAAGACCCGCAGGAGTTTCAGGAGTTGGCATTGTCGGCCGGGGCCGACATCGTCTCGCTGGTCACGGTGACAAGGCATCAGCCTTCCGCCAAATACCTGATTGGCAGTGGCAAGGTCGAAGAGTTGCACGACCTGGTCCATGCCGAACAGGTAGATCTGGTGATTTTCAATCACACCCTTACGCCCAGTCAGGAGCGCAACCTTGAACGTGTGTTCGAGTGTCGTGTGCTCGACCGTACCGGGCTGATCCTCGATATCTTCGCCCAGCGGGCGCGTACCCATGAAGGCAAGCTGCAGGTCGAACTGGCCCAGCTGGAGCACATGAGCACGCGGCTGGTGCGCGGCTGGACTCACCTTGAGCGACAAAAAGGTGGTATTGGCCTGCGCGGCCCGGGTGAAACCCAGCTGGAAACCGACCGCCGCCTGTTGCGGGTGCGGATACGCCAGATCAAGTCACGCCTGGAGAAAGTGCGCAGTCAGCGCGAGCAGGCGCGTCGCGGGCGCAAGCGCGCGGATATTCCGTCGGTGTCGCTGGTGGGTTATACCAACGCCGGCAAGTCCACGCTGTTCAACGCCCTGACCGAGTCCGAGGTGTATGCCGCGGACCAGCTGTTCGCCACACTCGACCCGACCCTGCGCCGGCTCGAGCTCAACGACCTGGGGCCGATCGTGCTGGCCGATACCGTAGGCTTCATTCGCCACCTGCCGCACAAGCTGGTCGAGGCATTTCGGGCTACGCTCGAAGAGTCGAGCAACTCCGACCTGTTGCTGCATGTGATCGACGCCCATGAGCCTGAGCGCATGGAGCAGATCGAGCAAGTGCTGGCGGTGTTGGGCGAGATTGGTGCCGAGGGGTTGCCGATCCTTGAGGTGTACAACAAACTCGACTTGCTCGAAGATGTCGAGCCACAGATCCAGCGCAATGCCGATGGCAAGCCGGAACGGGTCTGGGTATCGGCACGCGATGGGCGTGGCCTGGAGCTGGTTGGCCAGGCGGTTGCCGAGTTGCTGGGGGATGATCTGTTTGTCGGTACCCTGTGTCTGGAGCAGCGTTTTGCCCGCTTGCGCGCGCAATTCTTTGCCTTGGGGGCCGTGCAGAGTGAAGAGCATGATGAAGAAGGGCGCAGCCTGCTGAGCGTGCGACTGCCCATGGTCGAACTGAATCGCCTGGTCAGCCGCGAAGGCATGGAGCCGCAAGTGTTTGTCGAGCAACACACTTTGCAATAAATGCTCGTCGAGGTCGCCGGGCAGCAGTGACAGGCATTCTGTAGCATTGGACGGCGCGCCGTGGGCGCGTCTTTGCTTTATCAGATGGAGAGCGCTATGGCTTGGAACGAGCCGGGTGGCAACTCGAACAATCAGGATCCCTGGGGCGGCCGCCGTGGTGGCGGTGGCGGCGGTGGTGACAAGAAAGGTCCACCGGATCTGGACGAGGCCTTCCGCAAACTGCAGGACAGCCTGAATGGCATGTTCGGCGGCAGCAAAAAACGTGGCGGCGGTGACCGCAATGTCGGCAAGGGCGGTGGCCTGGGCCTGCTGGGCATCGGCCTGGCGGTGCTGGCTGCAATCTGGCTGTACAACGCCGTGTATGTGGTCGACGAGCAGGAGCAGGCGGTTGTGCTGCGCTTCGGCAAGTACTATGAGACGGTCGGTCCCGGCCTGAACATCTACTTCCCGCCGATTGATCGCAAGTACATGGAAAACGTCACGCGTGAGCGTGCCTACACCAAGCAGGGCCAGATGCTGACCGAAGACGAGAACATCGTCGAGGTGCCGCTGACCGTCCAGTACAAGATCAGCAACCTGCAGGACTTCGTGCTCAACGTCGACCAGCCTGAGGTGAGTTTGCAGCACGCGACCGAGAGTGCTCTGCGCCACGTGGTTGGTTCCACTTCGATGGACCAGGTGTTGACCGAGGGTCGTGAGCAGATGGCCGTGGATATCCGCGAACGCCTGCAGCGCTTCCTCGACAACTACCGTACCGGTATCACCGTTACCCAGGTCAACGTACAGAGCGCGGCAGCCCCGCGTGAAGTGCAGGAAGCCTTCGACGACGTGATCCGAGCCCGCGAAGACGAGCAGCGTGCCCGCAACCAGGCCGAGTCCTATGCCAACGGCGTGGTGCCGGAAGCCCGTGGTCAGGCGCAGCGCATCATCGAGGACGCCAATGGTTACCGCGACGAAGTCATCGCCCGCGCCAAGGGTGAGGCAGACCGCTTTACCAAGCTGCTTGTCGAGTACCGCAAGGCACCTGACGTAACCCGTGAGCGTCTGTACCTGGAGACCATGCAAGAGGTCTACAGCAACTCGAGCAAGGTCATGGTGGCAACCAAGGACGGGCAGAACAACCTGCTCTACCTGCCGCTGGACAAGATGGTCGAAGGCAGCCGCAGGCCGTCCATGCCAACCACCAGCGTGTCGCCATCGGCCAACGATGCGGCCGCCCGTGCCGCGCAGGACATGCAACAGCAACAGCAGCAACTGCGTACTAGGGAGAGCCGCTGATGAGCAATAGATCGCTGATCGCCCTGATCGCCGCCGTGGTCCTGGCCATCGTGGCCTGGAACAGCTTCTACATCGTGTCCCAGACCGAGCGTGCGGTACTGCTGCGCTTCGGTAAGGTGGTCGAGGCGGATGTTCAGCCCGGCCTGCACGTGAAGATTCCGTACGTGAACCAGGTGCGCAGGTTCGACGCCCGACTGATGACCCTCGATGCTCCTACCCAGCGGTTCCTGACCCTGGAAAAGAAAGCGGTGATGGTCGACGCCTACGCCAAGTGGCGCGTCAAGGACGCTGAACGCTTCTACACCGCCACGTCCGGCATGAAGCAGATCGCCGACGAGCGTCTGTCGCGCCGTCTGGAAAGTGGCCTGCGCGACCAGTTCGGTAAACGTACCCTGCACGAAGTGGTTTCCGGTGAACGTGACGCGCTGATGGCTGACATCACTGCATCGCTGAACCGCATGGCGAGCAAGGAGCTGGGCATCGAGGTGGTCGACGTGCGCGTCAAGGCCATCGACCTGCCGAAGGAAGTCAACCGCAGCGTGTTCGATCGCATGAGCACCGAGCGTGAGCGTGAAGCCCGCGAGCACCGTGCCAAGGGTAACGAGCTGGCCGAAGGTATCCGTGCCGATGCCGACCGTCAGCGCCGTGTGCTGCTGGCCGAGGCTTATCGCGAAGCAGAAGAAACCCGCGGTGATGGTGACGCCCAGGCGGCCGCTATCTATGCCAAGGCCTACAGCCAGGACGCTGATTTCTATGCGTTCCACCGTAGCCTGCAGGCATACCGCGAGAGCTTCTCGAGCAAGAGCGACGTGATGGTCCTGGATCCGAAGAACGAGTTCTTCCGTTACCTGGACAAGAGCAGGCCTTGATGCTCAGGCCCTGATTTTCATGCAGCGGCACCCCGCCTGGCAGCTAATGCACCAGGCGGGGTGCATCCTGAATGAAAAGGGGTGTATGATGAGGCAGCCGGGAAATTTCCCGGCTTTTTTGCGTCTGCAAGGTTGATTGGCACAGCGCCGGTCGACAGTTTGGTCAGCTCGCAAGGCAATTTGAGGGTGTCGGGTACGGTGGCTGCGCTGGGATCAGTGCTGCCCGCTGCTGTGCGCGATACCGGCTTTTCTGACGGCTTGCCTGCTGGCAAGCCGCCCGGACCAGAGGGGAAATGGCGTAATGGCAACGGTAGACCGCTGGCTGCTGCCAGATGGCATCGAGGAAGTACTGCCACCTGAGGCTGCGCGCATCGAGATCGCGCGTCGCCAGGTGTTGGACCTGTTCCAGAGTTGGGGCTACGAACTGGTCGTCACCCCGCATATCGAGTACCTGGAGTCGCTGCTTACCGGCGCCGGCCAGGACCTGGATCAGCGTACCTTCAAGGTAGTGGACCCGCAGTCCGGCCGCCTGATGGGCTTCCGCGCCGACTTCACCCCGCAGGTGGCGCGTATCGATGCGCACACACTGCGCCGTGAAGGCCCGAGCCGCCTGTGCTATGCCGGCAGCGTGCTGCACGCCCAGCCGCGTGCCCTGTCCACCTCGCGCAGCCCGATCCAGTTGGGTGCCGAGCTGTACGGCGATGCCAGCCCTACCAGTGACGTCGAGGTCATCAGCCTGATGCTCGCCACGCTGCAGCTGACCGATGTGCCGGATGTGCACATGGACCTGGGCCATGTCGGTATTTACCGCGGCCTGGCCCGTGCCGCCGGCCTGTCTGGCGCGGTCGAACAGCAGCTGTTCGACGCCATGCAGCGCAAGGCTGTCGATGAAGTGCAGGCGCTGACCGCCGACCTGCCGAAAGACCTGGGCAGCATGCTGCGCGCCCTGGTCGAACTGTGCGGTGGTCGTGAAGTACTGGCTGAAGCCCGCGTGCGCCTCGGTCGCGCCCCGGCCAGCGTACTGGCGGCGCTGGATGACCTGCTGGCGATCGCTGATCGCCTGGCGTCTCGCTACCCGGACCTGCCGCTGTACTTCGACCTCGGCGAGCTGCGTGGTTACCACTATCACACCGGCGTGGTGTTCGCCGTGTTCGTGCCGGGCGAAGGCCAATCGATCGCCCAAGGCGGGCGCTACGACGATATTGGCGCCGATTTTGGCCGGGCGCGCCCGGCCACTGGTTTCTCCACGGATTTGAAGACCCTGGTCACACTGGGGCGAGCGGAGGTCGTATTGCCAACTGGCGGCATCTGGATGCCGGACAGTGGCGACGCGGCCCTCTGGCAGCAAGTCTGCCAGTTGCGCAACGAGGGCCAGCGTGTGGTTCAGGCTCTGCCTGGCCAGCCGTTGAGTGCTGCTCTCGAGGCGGATTGTGATCGGCAATTGATTCAGCAAGACGGGCGCTGGCAGGTTCTGCCGCTGGCCCAGTGAGTTTCTGCGTCGGCAACAGGCCGGCAACCAAGTTTGCGTGAATGAGGACCAATGTAATGGGTAAGAATGTCGTCGTCCTGGGCACCCAGTGGGGTGATGAGGGCAAAGGCAAGATCGTCGATCTGCTGACCGAACATGCTGCCGCCGTAGTGCGCTACCAAGGTGGCCACAATGCGGGTCACACCCTGGTGATCAACGGTGAAAAAACCGTTCTGCACCTGATTCCGTCCGGCATCCTGCGTGAAGGCGTACAGTGCCTGATCGGTAACGGCGTGGTCGTTGCCCCGGATGCACTGATGCGTGAAATCACCAAGCTGGAAGAGAAAGGCGTACCGGTGCGCGAGCGTCTGCGTATTTCCCCGGCTGCGCCGCTGATCCTGTCGTACCATGTGGCCCTGGACCAGGCCCGCGAAAAAGCCCGTGGCGAAGCCAAGATCGGCACCACCGGCCGTGGTATCGGCCCAGCCTACGAAGACAAGGTGGCACGTCGCGGCCTGCGCGTGGGTGATTTGTTCCATCGCGAGCGTTTTGCTGCCAAGCTGGGTGAGCTGCTGGATTACCACAACTTCCAGCTGGTGAACTACTACAAAGAGCCAGCCATCGACTTCCAGCAGACGCTGGACGAGTGCATGGCTTACGCCGAACAGCTCAAGCCGATGATGCTCGACGTCACCGCCGAGCTGCACAACCTGCGTCGCGCCGGCAAGGACATCATGTTCGAAGGTGCCCAGGGCTCGCTGCTGGACATCGACCACGGCACCTACCCGTACGTCACCAGCTCCAACACCACTGCTGGCGGTATTTCCACCGGTTCCGGCGTTGGCCCGATGTACCTGGACTACATCCTGGGTATCACCAAGGCCTACACCACTCGCGTGGGTTCCGGTCCGTTCCCGACCGAACTGTTCGACGAGACCGGCGCTACCCTGGCCAAGCGTGGTCACGAGTTCGGTTCCACCACTGGCCGTGCCCGTCGTTGCGGCTGGTTCGACGCCGTCATCCTGCGTCGCGCCATCGACGTCAACAGCATCTCGGGCATCTGCCTGACCAAGCTGGACGTACTGGACGGCCTGGAAACCATCAACATCTGCGTTGGCTACAAGAACGAGAACGGTGCCGTCATCGACGCGCCTTCCGATGCCGACAGCTACATCGGCCTGGAGCCGGTGTACGAAGAGATGCCAGGCTGGAGCGAGTCGACTCTGGGTGTGAAAACCCTGGAAGAGCTGCCGCAAGCTGCGCGTGACTACATCAAGCGCATCGAAGAGCTGGTTGGCGCGCCGATCGACATCATTTCGACCGGCCCGGACCGCAACGAGACCATCGTGCTGCGTCATCCGTTCGCCTGATCTGCCCGGCAGGCTGATCTGACGCCGTGGCCCTGAAAAGGGCTGCGGCGTTTTCATTTGTGGGTATGCTGGGGCTGGCCAATCCACCGGCAATCCACCGTTGCCGCCGCTACCGTATTCGCGGGTAAACCCGCTCCTACACTGATTGGGTGTGGGTACACAACGGCGGTTGGGCCAAGGCCGTTGTTGGAGCGGGTTCACCCGCGAAAGGGCCGGCACACGAAACCTCATTGCTAGACCTTGGCGCATTTCCCCGCTGCCTACGGCACAACCCTTGCTGTAAGAAGTTTCTGTAGATGCCATCAATATAGTGGCGCCAGAAAACACGAGGGTTACACCGTGTCTGCCATCCTCTCACTGTTACGAAGCCGCCTCTTGCGGCCTGTGTTTGTTGCCCTTGGTATCGCTCTTTTGGTGCAGGTGCTGGTTGCCGTTGCGCTCACCCGAAGCACAGTCACCGCCCTGGAGGCTGATCTTGGCGAGCGACTGGGTAATGACAGTCGCCAACTGGCAAGCGAACTGGAGCAAGCCGGACAAGATGTACGCTCTGGGCTCGACGGCCTGTCCAGCAGTACCCGCCAGCGCCTGAGTGCAGGGTTGTCGGAGCGCCTGCAAAGCGAACAGCAGCAACTGCGCAGCACCTTGGAAAAAAACCTCAAGGATTCCGCCAACGACATGGCTGAACTGCTGGCTTCGGTTGCGCCGCGGGCGATCTGGGACAACGACGTGCCGGTGCTCTCGGATTTCGCGCGACGCGCTCAGCGTAACCCGAACGTGTTGTTCGTGGTGTACGACGACGCTCAGGGTCAGCACCTGACTCGCTATCTCAACCGGCAAAACCCGATCAACCAGGCCTTGTTGGAAAAAGGCCAGGGCGAGCGTGCGCTGGACAAGGTGCTTGATGCCGCGCGTCGTGATCCGTCGGTGTATTTCGTCGAAGCCTCCATCAACCCCAATGGCGCCGAGATCGGCAAAGTCCTGATGGGGGTTTCTACAGCCGGCATTGACCAGGAACTCAAGGCGCTCGACCAGCGCTTCAGTGCCCTGATCGCCAGTGGCGAGCAACTGGTTGGCGATAGCCTGGGCGCGGCGGCTGCCGACAGTGGCAAGGCCCTGCGCGAGCGCCTGGAAGTCGCGCAGGCTAGCGCCACCGCGATGCAGGCCAACACTGCACAGACCGTGCGCGATGCGGCTGCCGAGCTGCGCTGGCGGATTGGTCTGGGCCTGGTGGTGGTGGGCCTGGGTGTGCTGCTGGTGGTCGCTTTAGTGTTAGGCCGCCGCGTGCTCAGCAAACTGCGCCTGCTGATCGCAGCGCTCAACGACCTTGCCGCTGGCGAAGGCGACCTGACCAAGCGCGTGACCCTCGACAGCCGCGACGAGATCGGCGACATGGCGTCGGCGGTCAATCGCTTTGTCGACAAGCTGCAGCCCATCGTCCGCGAGGCTGGCGAGGTGGCCCAGCGTACCGGCGTCGAGATCGGCACCATGGCCCAGCGCAATGCCGGTGCCGATGCCGCGGCGGCGTTGCAGCGTGACGAAGTGGCCGCCAGCCTGCGCGACCTGTCGAGCATGGCTGACGAGGCTCAGGCTGAAAGCCATGCTATGCAGGCGGCGTTGCAGCAGGTGGTGGACATTCGCCAGGCGACCGATGAGAACAGCCGTTCCTCGACGCAACTGGCGAGCCTGATCGAGAACCTTGCCGGGCAGGTCGAAACGGGCTCTCAGGTGATCGAGCGCCTGGCCAAGCAGAGCGAACAGATTGAAGTGGTGCTGACCGTTATCCATGGCATTGCCGAGCAGACCAATCTGCTGGCCCTCAACGCTGCAATCGAAGCCGCACGCGCTGGTGAGACTGGCCGCGGATTCGCTGTAGTGGCCGATGAAGTGCGGGCGCTGGCGAGCAAGACGCAAAGCTCTACCGGCGACATTCAGGCGCACATTACCGCGCTGCAAAAAGGTGCCAAGGAAGCAGTGGCCACCATCAGTCAGGCTGGGCTCAAGGCCAGTGAAGGGTTGTTGGTGCTGCGTGACAACGAGCGCCGCCAGCAGTCGGTGCAGGCGGCCGTGGAGCAGGTGCATGCGGCCATTGGTTTGGCGACTCGCGCTGCCGAACAACAGGCCCATGGCGCACAGGCGGTGCGGGGGCGGGTGGAGAACATCCATGCCCAGGCCGAACGCTCGGCTGAGGTGGTGATGCAGACCACGGCCAGTAGCAAGGTGCTGGATGATCTGGCGGCTCAGCTGCGCGCCAGCCTGGGCCAGTTCCGGGCCTGAATCCTGCGCGGTCCCTTGCGGGGGCTGCCTTGTGTCGCGAAAGGGCTGCATAGCAGCCCCAGGTTTGTTGCATAAATGCGGAAATTGCCGGGGCCGCTATGCGGCCCTTTCGCGACACAAGGCCGCTCCCACACCTGAGCGGTGTTGCTATGCTGTCGGCGACACATGGCAAAAGGAGTTGCTAATGTCCGCCCAGCTAATCGCCGCCCAGGCCGACCTGAATTTCCTGCACAGTGACAGCGTACAGCTCACTGACCCGATGACCGCCCTGCAAGCCTACTGCGCTATGACCTCGGACGTCCCCTGCTGGCTGGCCCGGGCCTTCCGCATTCGCGACTTCATCTCACGCCGTTTCAATGTCGCCGATATCCACGGCTTCACTCGCGGCGATCCAACGCATGTGCCAGCCGTCGGTGAGCGCCTGGACTTCTTCACTGTCGAGACCATCAGCGACCAGCAGCTGGTGCTGACTTCGCGCGACACGCACTTGGCGGTGATGGTCTGCATGGATGTGTACGGGCAAAGCTTAAGCGTGACCACATCGGTGCTGTGCCTCAATACTTTTGGCCGGTTGTACATGCTGCCGGTCGGCATGGTGCATGGCCTGATCGTAAGGAAAATGCTGGAGAAGCTTTAAGCAGCATCGAAACTGACCAAATCGTCATCATCGTCGAATCTGTAGGAGATTTCCCAAATATTCCTTGATAGGGCGTTTGCTGTTGCAAGGGCTGACACAGGGGTTAGTGTTGTATTGAGCCTGAAGGCGGTCGGTACCGGCCGCCGTTTTACTTCGGGAGCAACCTCAGGATGACGATGTCTGAACATCGTCGTTATCAGCCGAACCTTTGCCAGGGAGAGGTAAGCATGGCTTTCGATGCTTATGTTCATATCGGGGAAATCACTGGCGAAGCACTGGATGAGCAGTACGCCAACTGGATCGAAATCATCGGCTACAAGTTCGGTGCCAACCAGAGCACCTCTGCCACCGCAAGCTCCGCGGGCGGCGCATCGTCAGGCCGCACCACACTCACCAACTTCACCTTCACTAAGTACCTGGACAGTGCCAGCTGCAAGCTGCTGGAGGCGAACTGTGCCGGGCAGCACCTGAAGGAAGTGAAGCTCGTGCTGTGTCGTGCGGGTGGCGACAAGCTCAAGTACTACGAAGTCGTCCTGGCAGAAGTGATCATTGCCGATTACGCCCAAAGCGCCAGCGCTGGGGTGCCAGTGGAAGTCGTGCAGCTGAACTACGGGCGCATCAAGACAACCTACACGCTGCAGAAACGCCTCGACGGCAGCGCTGGCGGCAACGTCACGGGCGGATGGGACCGCATCAACAACAAGAAGTATGCGTGAGGTACTACCATGTCCGAGGCGCGCAGCTTCATTAATCCGCATGCGCAGTCGTATGAGTCGCTGAAGGCCGGTACACCCATGAACGCGAATCAGCGGGCCAAGTTTGATGTGCTGAATGCGCATGTCGTCAACACTGTCGTATTCCCTGGCGAGCTGATAATTGTGGGTGACCCAAGCACGCCGTCCTGTACTGCTCATGAGGCATTTCTCATGGGTAAGGCGTTAGGTATACACCTTGACATCGAATTGAACGGCGGTGGGTTTGACGGGTTCCTTCTGGAGAATTTTGAGCTGCTGCAGAGCTTACTGGCCCGTGCTTCCATCGGGGCTGGTACTGCTAGTGACGCTTGGAGTAAGCATCTTGAAGCTATCAAGAAAACGTTAGAGGAGATAGAGCAGCTACATCGAGATTATTTGCTTAAAGGTACGTTGAAAGCTCGTGATGAATTCTACTCGAAGCGCACAGCGCTGTTTTTAAAGTTGGAGGCGCAGCTTGATAGTATGGCTGCGTATGGGGCGGGGCTGCGCAATGGGGGTAAAATCAAGCATGCGCTGGATATATCCACCAAAAGATTTCTTCACGGTGGTGAGATTGAAGGGTATACAGAAAAAATATCTGGCGTAGCGAAGGCGGCTAATTGGATAAAAAAAGGGACGTATTTAGGGATGGCGCTTGATGTGGCGTCAACCGAACTGTCAATTCGTAACGCTTGCGTGCTTGGGCGGGAGGAGGAGTGCAGAAAGGCTGAGTATGTCGAGAGGAGTTCGCTAGTTGCGAGCTTGGGGCTAGGAGGAATGGGTGGACATGTCGGGGGGCTATTGGGGCCAATAGCATGTGTTGCTGTAGGTATTCCCACCGGTGGAACGGCAACTTTCGCATGTGCGGTATTGGGGGGGAGCGGCTGGAGGTATTGCTGGCGGTGAGTTTGGTGAGGTATTGGGAGAAAGCGTGGGGGAGATTTTGTATGAGGCAGTGCGATGAGTAACTTGCACCTGGCAGTGCTTGGTGTGTTTGTAATTATCTCGCCGTTTTTGATGTTTGGTGTGTGGGTATTCGTTGCGTATCGATATCTGGATCGTATCGAATCAATCTTGTCAAATAGCCGAATGGTGGCTGTGAACAGAGAAATATATTCTCATGCTGGGCTGCTTGGGAAAGTCATGCGGCTAGGATCAATTTCTGCAATGCTGTCTATGAAATATTTTAGCGTTCGAAAGGGCCTATTAGATCGCAATGATATTGCTAAGGTTTCCGCCGACCTGCAAAGGCTGTTAGTGCGCTTGTGGACTGTACAAATTTTGCTGATTGCACTGATTGTTCTTTTTTTTGTTTGGATAGAGTGCTTGAGGTAAGCTCTGGTCAAACAGAATGCAACCCATTGCTTTTTAAGCACTCAAGCAGTCACCAACTGATACCCCAGTTTTCGGGCTTTGCGAAGCAAAGCCCTGACCTGCCGGTCTCGGTTCCGAACTCTTCAAGACCTTGTTCAACATAAGCCTGCTCCTTGGTTAACAGGCTGTACACCAGACGTACCAACTGATGCGTAGTGATTTATGAGAGTGCGAAAATGAGTACCGAAGCATTGACGATAATCGCATCTATCCTGCTCGCTTGTATGTCAATCAGCGTGTGTGTGATGATTTACTTTTCTTGTCGATCTATAGAAACTATCGAAAAAGCTTTAGCGAAATGCAAGTATATTCAGGATAATAGGGGGCTTTTTAGCGGCTGGCCTTGCTGGAAAATTAATGCGCACTTGCCTGGCGGCAAATATGCTCATGATTCCAGGGTTGTTTGTTCGAAAAGGTGTGGCAGATATTTCAGATCTCGAGAGTTTCCCAAGGTCTATGGAAAGAGTTTTGTTACCCTCTTGGGTGGGGCTTGTAGTCTCTACGACCTTGTTCTTTGCTTTCAACTGGCTAGTGGGAGTTTTAAAGTGAACTTGTGATGAAGTCTAGGCACTCAGGCTTGTGCCCAGGCCACATGGCGGCCTGGGCAAGCTTTCAAGCCTTGTTCAAATACATCCGCGTAGTCAGCAAATACACCGGCAACCCCGACACCACAATCAACAACGCCGCATACGGCGCCGCCGCCGCGAACTCGACGTTGGCTGTGTGCGCCCACACTTCGGTGGCCAGGGTGGTCATGCCGGTCGGGCTGAGCAGCAGGGTAGCCGTCAGCTCCTTCATGGCATCCAGAAACACCAGGGCGAAGGCCGCCGCCATGGCCGGGAAGATGATCGGCAAGGTCACCCGGCAGAATGCGGCAAAGCTGCTGGCGCCCAGGGTGCGTGCGGCTTCTTCCAGCGTCGGCGAAGCCTTGTTAAGCGCGGTGCGCACCGGCGACTGGGCCAGCGGCAGGAACAGCAGCGCGTAGGCCAGCAGCAGCAGCGCCGTGGTCTGGTACAGCGCCGGCACGTAGTGCAGGGCGAAGAACACCAGGGTCAGGGCAATCACCAGGCCGGGCAGGGCGTGCAGGAGGTAGGGCAGACGCTCAGCCCAAATCGCCAGGCGGCCTTTGTAGCGCACCACCAGGAAGCTGATAGGCAGAGCCAGCAGCACACAAAAGCCGGCACCGCCCAGCGACACCGACAGCGAGGTGAACAACGCCTTCGAGATGGCCGCCACCGGGAATGCCGCCGACGAACCCACGCTCAGCCAGTAACCGAGCATCGCCAGCGGAATGCCGCTGCCCAGCACCGCCAGGCCCACGCAGAACAGTTGCGCCAGTACCGCCCAGCCGCGCAGCCGCACCGGTTGCGCACGGCGCGCTACGCCCTGGCCGATACGTACATGGCGGGCTTTGCCGCGCACCCGCAGTTCCAGCCACAGCATTGCCAGGCACATCGCCAGCAGCACGGCAGACAGCATGGCCGCGTTGGCGTTGCTGAACTCCAGTTCGAACTGCTGGTAGATCGCCGTGGTAAAGGTTTGCAGGCCGAGGATCGACAATGCGCCAAACTCTACCAGCATATGCAGGGCAATCAGTAGCGCACCGCCGAGCATCGACGGCCACAGCAGCGGCAGGGTGACTTTGCTGAACACCCCCCAGCGGCTGCAACCCAGGGTGCGTGCCGACTCCTCCAGCGACGTGTCGAGGTTGCGCAGGGTCGCGGCAACGGGCAGGAACACCAGCGGGTACTTGGACAGGGCCATGACCATGATCGCGCCGCCCAGGCCTTCAAAGTCCGAACTTAGCGACACCCAGGTGAAGCTGCTGACGAACGACGGCACGGCGAATGGCAGGCACAGCACCACGCCCCACAACCGGCGGCCGGCCAGGTTGCTGCGCTCCAGCAGCCAGGCCAGTGCCAGGCCGACCACCATGCAGGTCAGCGTCACCCCGACCATCAGCATCAGGGTGTTGCGCATCAGCCCCCAGACAAAGGGCCGCCACAACAGGTGCAAAGCTTCGCGCCAGCCGGCCTCCCAGGCTTTGATGGCAACATAAGCCAGTGGCAGCAAGCTCATTGCCACAAGGAACAGCACAGGCAGCACTACCCAGATGGAAGGGCGCTTGCGGCGCGGTACGAAGCGTACCGGCACCGGTTCGGACAGGGCGGCAGTCATCAGAGCAGGCCGACCTCACGCTCAAGTTCGATGGCTTCCTCGGCATTGCCCAAGTCAGCTGGCGAGATCTTCGGCGGGCGCAGTTCGTCGAACGGCTTCAGGCCGCGGTCAGAAACCATACCCTTGTGCAGCGGGTACTCGGCGGTGGTCTGGGTGATCACGCGCTGGCCTTCTTCGCTGGCCATCCAGTTGAGCAGGGCCTGGGCTTCTTTCGGGTGTTTGCTGGCCTTGACCACGGCCGCGCCGGAGATAGTGACCAGGTTGCCAGCATCGCCGTCGGCCAGGTAATAGAGCTTGGTGTCCAGCTTGCCGCGTTCGCGTTCAAGCGCGTACCAGTAGTAGTTGTTCACCAGTACTGCAGCCACTTCACCTTTTTCCACGGCTTTGAGGGCGACCATGTTGTTGGTGTAGGTCTTGCCGAAGGCTTTCAGACCGGTCAACCATTCTTCGGTGGCTTCGCGCCCGTGCATCTTCAGAATGGCCACGGCCTGCTCCTGGAACGCACCGCTGGTGGGTACGTAGCCGACGCGGCCTTCCCACTCAGGGTTGGCGAAGTCCATCACCGTGGTCGGCAGGTCTTTCTCGTCGACTTTCTTCGGGTTGTACACCACGATGCGCGTACGGGCGGTGATACCCATCCAGGTGCCGTTGGCGCCAACGTACTCCTTGGGCATCATGTTCAGCGTAGCGTCGTCAATCTTGGCCAGCAGGCCCAGTTCGCCCAGGTTGTTCAGAGGCGGGGACTCTTCGGTGTAGATGATGTCGGCCGGCGAGCGGTCGCCTTCCTCGATGATCTGGCTGGCCAGCTGGTTGCTGCTGCCTTTACGGATGTCGATGTGAATGCCGGTCTTGGCCTCATAGGCCTTGGCAATGGCTTCGCCGATTTCCTTGTGCTGACCGTTGTACATGGTCAGCGCGACCGGTGCGTCTGCCATGGCGGCCGGAGCGCCGATGACCAGGCTCAGCACTGCGGCGGCCAGGGTACGCATCAGCGGTTGCGGGCGGATCGTCATGCGGGTACTTCCTCGCTTACGGCTACATATTTGGAAACAATGGTAAACGAAATTGTTTCTCAAGTGGCCGGGTGACGAGAAATTCATGGTCAGACCATGGTGCAAGGGGTTGGGAGGGGTTGCCTGCAGGGGCCTCTTCGCGGGTGAGCCCGCTCCTGCAACGTGCGCGTATCGGGGAGGGGGAGGCACAAAAAATCGCAGGCAAGAAAAAACCCACTAGCAAGCTAGTGGGTTTTTGTATGGTGCCCAGGAGAAGACTCGAACTTCCACGACCTTGCGGTCACTGATACCTGAAACCAGCGCGTCTACCAATTCCGCCACCTGGGCAAAGCTTTACATCATCTGCAGAAGGCGACTATCGTTCGCTTTCACGCAGTAGTAACAGATCCTTGGTCATCTGTTACTTGAAAATACTTGGTGCCCAGGAGAAGACTCGAACTTCCACGACCTTGCGGTCACTGATACCTGAAACCAGCGCGTCTACCAATTCCGCCACCTGGGCACACATTCGAGGTTACTTGATGCTTTACAGCGTCGTTCATCTCTACTACAACTTCGGGGTTGTCCGTCGTTGTGGTGCGCACTATACGGACGCTACCCAGGGCTGTAAAGCCCCCAATCGAAAAAAAATTCAAAAAATTCAACTCGTTGATTCCATAAGCCTATTTCTGCTGTTTATGCACTGCAGCGGGGGCTGTCCAAGGCAGACATTTCCGGTTTCAATACGCCTATGCCAGAATTCCTATCTATATACCCCAAGGTGAACCCCTTCTGATGGCCGATTGGCAATCCCTCGATCCCGAGGCCGCTCGCGAAGCGGAAAAATACGACAACCCCATTCCCAGCCGTGAGCTGATCCTGCAGCGTCTCGCCGACCGAGGCGAACCTGCTGCCCGCGAGGAGCTGGCAAAAGAGTTCGGTCTGTATGAAGAAGACCAGATCGAAGCCCTGCGCCGCCGCCTGCGTGCCATGGAGCGCGATGGCCAGCTTATCTATACCCGGCGCGGCACTTATGCCCCGGTAGACAAGCTGGACCTGATCTGCGGTCGAGTCTCCGGCCACCGCGACGGCTTCGGCTTCCTTATTCCCGATGACGGCAGCGAAGACCTGTTCCTCAGCCCGTCGCAGATGCGACTGGTGTTCGACGGCGACCGTGGCCTGGCCCGCGTCTCCGGTGTCGACCGCCGTGGCCGCCGTGAAGGCGTGCTGGTCGAAGTCATCTCCCGTGCCCACGAAAGCGTGGTCGGCCGCTATTTCGAAGAAGGCGGCATCGGTTACGTAACCCCGGACAACCCGAAGATCCAGCAGGAAGTGCTGGTGACTGCCGGACGTAACGGCGGTGCCAAGATCGGCCAGTTCGTCGAGATCAAGATCACCCACTGGCCAACGCCGCGCTTCCAGCCGCAAGGCGATGTGGTCGAGGTCATCGGCAACTACATGGCGCCGGGCATGGAAATCGACGTTGCCCTGCGCAGCTACGACATTCCGCATGTGTGGCCCAATGAGGTGGTCAAGGAAGCGCGCAAGTTCCGCTCCGAAGTCGAGGAGAAGGACAAAGAGAAGCGTGTCGACCTGCGCCACCTGCCGTTCGTCACCATCGATGGTGAAGACGCCCGCGACTTCGACGATGCCGTTTATTGCGAACCGCTGGGCAAGCTGCGTCTGTTCTCCGGTGGCTGGCGCCTGTACGTGGCCATTGCTGACGTGTCCAGCTACGTGCGTCTGGGCTCTGCCCTGGATGTCGAAGCCCAGCAGCGCGGCAACTCGGTGTACTTCCCCGAGCGCGTGGTGCCGATGCTCCCCGAAGAGCTGTCCAACGGCCTGTGCTCGCTGAACCCGCACGTCGATCGGTTGGCCATGGTCTGTGAAATGACCATGAACAAAGCCGGCCAGATGGTCGACTATCAGTTCTACGAAGGCGTGATCCACTCCCATGCCCGCCTGACCTACAACAAGGTCAGCAGCATGCTCGAGCACTCGCGTACCCGTGAGGGCAAGGCGCTGCGCGAAGAGTACAAGGACGTCGTGCCGGACCTGAAGAACCTGTACAACCTGTACAAGGTGCTGGTGGACGCGCGTCACACGCGGGGCGCCATCGACTTCGAAACCCAGGAAACCCGCATCATTTTCGGTGATCAGCGCAAGATCGCTGAAATCCGCCCGACCGTGCGCAACGACGCCCACAAGCTGATCGAGGAATGCATGCTGGCGGCCAACGTGGCCACTGCCGAATTCCTGCAGAAGCACGGTGTACCGGCGTTGTACCGCGTGCACGACGGCCCTCCACCGGAGCGCCTGGAAAAACTGCGTGCCTTCCTTGGGGAGTTGGGCTTGAGCCTGCACAAGGGCAAGGACCCGTCGCCGAAGGATTACCAGGCCCTGCTGGCGAGCATCGCCGGTCGCCCGGACTTCCACCTGATCCAGACGGTGATGCTGCGCTCGCTGAGCCAGGCCGTGTACAGCACCGAGAACAACGGCCACTTCGGCCTGAACTACGAGGCGTACACCCACTTCACCTCGCCGATTCGTCGTTACCCGGACCTGCTGGTGCATCGCGCCATCCGCAGCATCATCCGCTCCAAGGTCGATACCCCGCACGTCAAGCGTGCCGGCGCCATGAGCATCCCCAAGGCGCGTATCTACCCGTACGACGAAAACACCCTGGAGCAACTCGGCGAGCAGTGCTCGATGACCGAGCGCCGGGCTGACGAAGCCACCCGTGACGTGGTCAACTGGCTCAAGTGCGAGTTCATGAAAGACCGCGTTGGCGAGACCTTCCCGGGTGTGATCACGGCAGTGACCGGTTTCGGCCTGTTCGTCGAGCTGACCGATATCTATGTAGAGGGCCTGGTGCACGTCAGTGCGTTGCCGGGGGACTACTACCACTTCGACCCGGTACACCATCGCCTGTCCGGCGAGCGTACCGGTCGCACCTTCCGCTTGGGCGACACCATCGAAGTCAAGGTCATGCGTGTTGATCTGGATGAGCGCAAGATCGACTTCGAAGTGTCGGAAAAGACCCTCGCCGCACCGATTGGCCGCAAGCAGCGTGGCGCCGCGCCGGCTGCCGAAAAAGCCGAGCAGCAGCCGGTAACTGAAGCGAAAGCCACGCCCAAGCCGCGCAGCCGCAAAAGCGAAGCGTCCGAAGCGTACTTCCCCAAGGATGCTGTGCAGCGTAACGCTGAAGTGCGTAAAAGCCGCGAGATGAAGAAAGCGCTGATGACCGACGCGCGCAGCAGTGCTGGCAGCAAATCCGAGAAAGGTGGCAAGCCGTCCGGCAAACCGACCAAGCACCGTAAAGGCCCGCCGAAGTCCGGCGCGCCACGCAAAAGCAAGAGCAATTCATGAGTCAGCTGGAAAAGATCTACGGCGTACACGCCGTGCAGGCATTGCTGCAGCACCATCCAAAGCGGGTCAAGCAGATCTGGCTGTCGGAAGGGCGTAGCGAGCCACGCCTCGAGACCTTGCTGGCGCTGGCCGCGGAAAACCGCGTGCCGGTCGGCCAGGCCGAGCGCCGTGAGATGGATGCCTGGGTCGAAGGCGTGCATCAAGGTGTTGTTGCCGAGGTCAGCCCGAGCCAGGTGTGGGGCGAGCTGATGCTCGAAGAGCTGCTTGAGCGCACAGAAACCCCGCCGCTGATCCTGGTGCTGGACGGCGTGACCGACCCGCACAACCTCGGCGCCTGCCTGCGTACCGCCGATGCGGCCGGTGCCACGGCAGTGATCGTGCCCAAGGACAAGTCCGCAACGCTGACGCCGGTTGTGCGAAAGGTGGCTTGTGGCGCGGCAGAAGTCATTCCGCTGGTGGCTGTGACCAACCTGGCGCGTACGCTTGAGAAGTTGCAGCAGCGTGGCCTGTGGGTCGTGGGTACCGCTGGCGAGGCCGAGCAGGAGATCTACCAGCAAGACCTGACCGGGCCACTGGTGATGATCATGGGCGCGGAAGGCAAGGGCATGCGCCGGCTCACCCGCGAGCATTGCGACTTCCTGGTGAAGTTGCCGATGGCGGGTAGCGTCAGCAGTCTCAACGTGTCGGTGGCGACCGGGGTTTGCCTGTTCGAAGCCGTGCGTCAGCGTCAGGCCAAGCGCTGACCTTCAGCCTGTATCGGCCTATTCGCGGGCGCGCCCGCTCCCACAGGTAATCTGCAATGCCAGAGGCAGCAGTGAGCCTGTGGGAGCGGGCGTGCCCGCGAATAGGGGCTGACACATTCTGAATATCTCAGGCTGTTCAAATATTCGCCAATTGCCTTGCGTGTGCGGCACGCCTTCTCTACAATTGCGCCCCTTGCCGAGCTGGCAGGCGCTCATGTGCCTCCCCTCCGTGCAAGACATACAGTGTCATTCACTCCTTGTCTGACCAGATTCGCTGGCAGACTACTAACCCGTAAGGAGCATTCATGCGTCATTACGAAATCATCTTCCTGGTTCACCCGGACCAGAGCGAGCAAGTCGGCGGCATGGTTGAGCGTTACACCAAGCTGATCGAAGAAGATGGTGGCAAGATCCACCGCCTGGAAGACTGGGGCCGTCGTCAACTGGCCTACGCAATCAACAATGTTCACAAGGCTCACTACGTGATGCTGAACGTTGAGTGCACCGGCAAGGCCCTGGCCGAGCTGGAAGACAACTTCCGCTACAACGATGCCGTTATCCGTAACCTGGTCATCCGTCGCGACGAAGCCGTTACCGGCCAGTCCGAGATGCTGAAGGCTGAAGAAAACCGCAGCGAGCGCCGTGAGCGTCGTGAGCGTCCTGAGCATGCTGAATCCGCCGAAGGCGATGACAGCAATGACAGCGACTCCAGCGATAACGCTGACGAGTAATCCACGGACCTTTAGAGGAGCCTATTAAATGGCACGTTTCTTCCGTCGTCGTAAATTCTGCCGCTTCACTGCTGAAGACGTGAAAGAGATCGACTTCAAAGATCTCAACACCCTGAAAGCTTACGTATCCGAAACCGGCAAGATCGTTCCAAGCCGTATCACCGGTACCAAAGCTCGTTATCAGCGTCAGCTGGCTACCGCTATCAAGCGCGCCCGCTTCCTGGCCCTGCTGCCCTACACCGACAGCCACGGCCGCTGAGACCGGGTCGTCGACAAGCAGTAAGGGGTTAGCATGCGAGCGTTAGCAAGTTTCATCATGCGCGGTCGTGTGCAGGCCACCCTGGTGGTGGTCATCAGTGCGGTACTGCCGCTGCTGTTCTGGTTGAGTGCCGCTGCGTGCAGCCTTGTGCTGCTGCGGCGTGGGTTCAAGGATGCTACAACGGTCATCGCTGGCGGCCTGCTGGCCGGGCTGGCCGTGTGGGTCATGGGCGATCCCATCACCTTTCTGGTGATTGCGGGTGCCCTGGCCCTGGCCGCCATGTTGCGTGCCGAGCATCCGTGGAGCCGGGTGTTGCTGCTCAGTGCCGTGTTCGCCGTGGCTTTCAGCCTCGTGCTCGATCTGGCGCTGGCGCAAACCTTCGACGTGCTGGCCAAGGCGTTTGCCGAAGCCATGCCGAAAATCGAGGGGCAACCGGTACTCTCCGATGAGCTGATCCGCCCTGTGCTGGTCGCTTCTACTGCAGTGACGGTGCAATTGTTCAGTGTGTTGGCCTTGGTGCTGGCGCGCTATTGGCAGGCAGCGTTGTACAACCCTGGAGGCTTCGGTCGCGAGTTTCGCGCGCTGAAGTTGCCGAAACAGGCCACGGCGGCCTTGGTGGCAGTGATGGTGGTGGCTCCGTTTATCGGGCCGCAGTTCATCATCCTGGCATCTGCCTCGAGCCTGGTACTGGTGCTGGCCGGCATCGCCTTGATGCACGGGCTGGTGGCACAGGGCCGACTGGCCGGTTTCTGGCTAGTGGGGATGTACGTGACGCTGCCGCTGATCATGCAGCTGATTTATCCGTTGCTGATGGTTTTGGCCATTGTCGACAGCCTGATTGATTTTCGCGGTCGCAAGTCCCCTCCGGGGAAAGACTCCGCGAACGGTGAAGGTTAAAAGTTAAGAGGTTTTACCAAATGGAACTGATCCTGCTGGAAAAAGTCGCTAACCTGGGCAACCTGGGCGACAAAGTAAAAGTTAAGGCTGGTTACGGCCGTAACTTCCTGCTGCCATTCGGCAAGGCCACCGTTGCCAACGCCGCCAACCTGGCTGCGTTCGAAGAGCGTCGTGCCGAGCTGGAAAAAGCAGCCGCTGACAAGAAAGCTTCGGCTGAAAGCCGCGCTGCCCAACTGGCCGAGCTGGAAGTGACCATCACTGCCACCGCTGGCGACGAAGGCAAGCTGTTCGGTTCGATCGGCACCCACGACATCGCTGACGCCCTGACCGCCTCCGGCGTTGAAGTGGCCAAAGCTGAAGTTCGTCTGCCGAACGGCACCATCCGTCAGGTTGGCGAATACGACGTAGCCGTGCACCTGCACAGCGACGTTGAAGCCACCGTACGCGTGGTCGTCGTAGCTGCCTAAGCTGCGCTAACTGGCTGGCTCCTTGCGAGTCAGGCGGTTAACATCGGGCACGGTCCTGTTTTCGACAGGCCGTGCCCTTTGTCTTTTTCGTCCTCCAGAATTCTTTCGTGGCCATGAACGAGATCACCACTTCCGAACAGCTAGACCTGCAAACCGCAGCCCTGAAGGTGCCGCCGCATTCCATCGAGGCCGAACAGGCCGTACTCGGTGGCCTGATGCTGGACAACAACGCCTGGGAGCGGGTGCTGGACCAAGTGTCGGATGGCGATTTCTACCGGCATGACCACCGGCTGATCTTCCGTGCCGTGCACAAGTTGGCCGACGCCAACCAGCCATTCGACGTGGTGACCCTGCACGAGCAACTGGACAAGGAAGGCCTGTCTTCGCAAGTCGGCGGCCTGGCCTACCTGGCTGAGCTGGCCAAGAACACTCCCTCGGTAGCCAACATCAAGGCCTACGCCGCGATCATTCGCGAGCGGGCCACGTTGCGCCAACTGATCAGCATCAGTACCGACATCGCCGACAACGCCTTCAACCCGCAAGGGCGCAACGCCGAAGAAATCCTCGACGACGCCGAGCGGCAGATCTTCCAGATCGCCGAGGCCCGGCCAAAAACCGGCGGCCCGGTGGGTGTCAACGAACTGTTGACCATGGCCATCGACCGTATCGATACGCTGTTCAACTCCGACAGCGACATCACTGGTATCTCCACCGGTTACACCGACCTGGACGAGAAGACCAGCGGCCTGCAGGCAGCCGACCTGATCATCGTTGCGGGTCGTCCGTCGATGGGTAAGACCACCTTCGCCATGAACCTGGTGGAAAACGCCGTACTGCGTACCGACAAGGCGGTGCTGGTGTTCTCCCTCGAGATGCCAGGTGAGTCGCTGATCATGCGTATGCTCTCGTCCCTGGGGCGTATCGACCAGACCAAGGTCCGTTCCGGCCAGCTGGACGACGACGACTGGCCGCGCCTGACCTCGGCAGTGAACCTGCTCAACGACCGCAAATTGTTCATCGACGATACGGCGGGTATCAGCCCCTCGGAAATGCGCGCGCGAACCCGCCGCCTGGCCCGTGAGCATGGCGAAATCGCCATGATCATGGTCGACTACCTGCAGCTGATGCAGATCCCGGGGTCGGCCGGTGACAACCGTACCAACGAAATTTCCGAGATTTCCCGCTCGCTCAAGGCCCTGGCCAAGGAATTCAACTGCCCGGTCATTGCCCTTTCGCAGCTGAACCGCTCGCTGGAACAGCGCCCGAACAAACGCCCGGTCAACTCCGACTTGCGTGAATCCGGTGCAATCGAGCAGGACGCCGACGTGATCATGTTCGTGTACCGCGACGAGGTGTACCACCCTGAAACCGAGCACAAGGGCGTGGCGGAAATCATCATCGGTAAACAGCGTAACGGCCCCATCGGTTTCGTGCGTTTGGCGTTTATCGGCAAGTACACCCGGTTCGAGAACTTGGCGCCGGGGATGTACAACTTTGATGATGATGAATAACCCATTGAGCTAGCAAGGCCGCTCCTACGAGGTTTGCGGTGCGCCTGCTAGCTCTGAAATCTGAGCGATGTTCGTTTGCCCTTGGCTGATGATCCGCCCCTCGCTCAGGGTGATCACCCGGTCAAACCGCGACAGTGAGCTCTGATCATGCGTCACGCAAATCAGCCCTCGCCCTTTAAATGCTTCGAACAACAGGTCCCAGGTACGCTCTGCCGACGCGGCATCGAGCCCGGCTGTGGGCTCGTCAAAGAAATTGAATTCCCCAGGCTGATTAAGAAGGCGTAGCAGCGTCAGCCTGCGTGCTTCGCCGCCCGATATCGATTCTGCGCGTGCATCCAGATCAAGTTCGTACCAGTCTTTGCTCAGGCCCAACCGTTCAAGCCATCGTTCGATTTGAGCGCGATCATGAGCTTGCTCGAACAGCACCGCGCGGGGCAGGGGGCCGGGTATGAAATGCGCATCCTGAGGGCAGAGTCGTAATCGACTGAATTGTTCACTAGCGTCGAGCGACGCCAGGCACCTGCCGTGCAGGTGCACATCCTTGCGCAACGGGAATATCGTTCCCGCCAGCGTATGCAGAAGTGTCGACTTACCACATCCGCTGGGCCCGATCAGTGCGACCCGTTCTCCTTTGTGCAGTACCAAGGGTTCTTCGATGTGAAGTTGTACAGTATCTCGAGCGCTCAACTGGCACGGGGCGATGCTTAGGCCAGCGTCCTTGTCTTGGGACTTCGCCTCAGTAGTGCATGCTGGGCCGAACGAGGGGAACTGGAGCCAGTGTTCGAGTTTGCGTTTGTCTAGCCGAAACTGG